>NZ_BAWZ01000036.1:0-45936 GCF_000698105.1 Geomicrobium sp. JCM 19037
CATTTGTCGGTGTGGCAATTGGTTGTATTATATGTCAATGTTTGGCCTCATGAGTATTGCGAGATTCAAAGTGGTTCGATGGATGGCCATTACGTACATAGAACTTATCCGTGGAACGCTATCCTCGCACAGATCTTATTCGTTCACTTCGGTATTCCTGCATTGTTTAATTACAATTTTGACCCGTTATTTACTGGGGTTGCCGTCATCGCGATTAATTCAGGGGCGTATATCGCTGAAATTGTTCGTGGTGGTGTGCAGTCCATCGATAAAGGGCAAATGGAAGCCGGGAGATCCCTCGGGCTTAATGGTAGACAAACGATGCGCTACATTATTTGGCCACAAGCTGTAAGAGTCATGATTCCACCATTTGGAAATCAATTTGTGATTAGTCTTAAAGATACGTCGTTACTATCAACGATTGCGGTTGCAGAACTTATGTATCAAGGCCGGCAATTTGCGAGTATATCGTTTAACATGTTTGAAACCTATTTCATGGTGTGTATTTTCTATCTCATGATAACTATACCTGCATCTATTTTATTGCGTTACACTGAACGGAGGCTCGATAAATCATGATCAAAGTGAACGACTTACATAAATCCTTTGGAGACAATGAAGTCTTAAAGGGCATAACGACCGAGATTGATGCACAAGAAGTCGTTTGTGTCATTGGGCCGTCGGGTTCGGGGAAAAGTACATTTCTTCGTTGCTTGAATCGTTTGGAAGATATTACAGCTGGAGAAGTCATCATTGATGGCACAAACATTGCCAATCGGGAAGTGAATATTAACATCGTTCGTCAAGACGTCGGGATGGTGTTTCAACATTTTAATTTGTTTCCTCACAAATCGGTCATGGAAAACATTATGTTAGCCCCAACCAAGTTAAAAAAGGCAAAAGGCGAAAACCAAAATCAAAGAGGGATGGAGCTTTTGAAAAAGGTCGGCCTAGAGGATAAAGCATCGGCGTATCCATCCAGTCTTTCAGGTGGGCAAAAGCAACGGGTTGCGATTGCCAGAGCACTTGCAATGAATCCTAAAATTATGCTCTTCGATGAACCAACGTCAGCACTTGATCCTGAGCTTGTCGGTGATGTGTTGCAAGTGATGAAAGACCTTGCAAACGAAGGGATGACGATGGTCGTTGTTACCCACGAAATGGGCTTTGCAAAAGAAGTAGGGGATCGTGTGTTTTTCATGGATGAAGGTTTAATTCTTGAAGAAGGTACGCCAAGTGAAGTGTTTGATCATACGTCACATGAACGTACACAATCGTTTTTAAGTAAAATCTTATAATAAAACGAGCGCAAGGTTTTAATGACCTTGTGCTCGTTTTTGTTTTGGTTAAATATTTTCAGCGAGATGCCGAAACACTTCGATCGTTTCTTTTTCGTGTTTCTCAAAATCAGGATCCACACTCGTCTTCACAATTACCGTCTGTTTTTCTGGGTGAACGTATATAAATTGCCCCCATACACCCATCGCAAGATAATCTTTGTTCTCTTGATGAGGAATCCACCATTGATATTGGTATCCGAGCGACGGTTGTTTGCGAAGAGAAGTGTCACCGATTTGTGTAGAAGCAGAAACCCAATCGGCAGGAATAATTTGTTCTTCATTCCACTTTCCTTGTTGCAAATACAACTGCCCGAAACGGCATAGTCTCTAAGTGTCGCACTGAAGCCACAAAAAGAGAGATCATTGCCTTTGCGATCGGTATTCCAATACCCATCTCGCTCAGCGTCTATTTTCTTCCATATCTTCTGAGAGAAATATTCTGAAGGCTGTACACCCGTTGCTTCTCGGAGCACCATGCCGAGTACTTGGGTATCGACACTAGCATAACGATACATCGTGCCAGATAGCCGGTTGCTACTAAGACTCTGAACATAATTGTCAATGGACTGGTTGAATACGAGCGTCGAATAAAAGAGCTTGCGGATATCTGACAACGGATGGCTGTAGTCTTCATTAAATCGCACTCCCGAAGCCATTAAAAGCACATGTTCAATCGGAACGTTTCGATAAGCGCTGTTTGCAAGTTCAGGCACATACTGATCGACTGGATCTTGAATGCTCTGAATTTTCCCCTCGTCAACGGCAATGCCGATCAGTGCTGAAACCATTGATTTTGCAACGCTCCACGACGTAAAGCGGGTATGCTCGTCGCTGCCGTGCAAATATTCTTCGAGCAAGATTTGATTATCTTTTATGACGATAAAGCCGGTCGTTGTCGTTTTGTTCAAGAAATGATCGAGGGTTTGTTCTTTGCCTTTATACAGATAGCTTTTATTAACTTGAGTGGTAGCGTTCTCAAAAGCTTGACTCGGTGTTTCTGATGTCTTTACAAGGTTAGATGGCATCACTTCGTTCATATGTTGAAATCGTTCAATTCGTGAGTGCTCAGAAAAAAGCGTGGCAGCTTTCCAATTTTGAATGGCTTTATAACCCACAATAGCCACGCTTGCACCTGCAGCGAGTGTTGCCAAAGCTTTTCTTATGTTCATACCGATGTTCCTTTCTTATGAAGTTAATGTGTAGTCATCAAGGTGGACAAAAGTGAGTCCGCGACCTTCAAGCTGTGGAAGTGAGCGCATCACACCTTCTGCTACGTCACTGTCAGGTTGATTTAAATGCAGTAGCACAATGCTTCCCGGTTGTGATTGTAGGAGTGCATGTTCAATTTGGTCGGCAGAAAATGTGGCTCCTGCATCTCCAGCAATATCGAAATTCACCACTTGGAGACCTAAACTTTCGACGATTTCCACGCTGACGTCATCATAGTACGCAGTTCCAGAGCGAAACATCGTAGGGGTCTCGCTTGTGAGACGTTCGATTTCTTCTTGATTCGTCATGACTTCTGCAACAACCTCATCAGCATTATTCGTACCTTCTATTCCCCAAGCGGCTTGTCCACTTACGGAAAGGGGGCGATGTTCAGTACCGTGATTCTCAATTTGAAATAGAGGATTATCATTGAGCGCTAGAAATTGTTCTTTATTGTCTTGAATCCATCGATAGTTCACAAAAAGAGTTGCATGGATGTTTTCTCTGATGAGATAGTCTAACAGTTCTTCATCCAACTCGTTCCCGTGTGGGCCGCCACACAAATCAAACGTGAGGGCAACTACTGGGTCGTTCGTGTCTAAACGTGTCATCACACCGGTCACTTGTTCTCCCCATTCCGTTGGGGAACGTTCTTCTACAAAGGCTTGATGATTCGTAAACGACTTCTCAGGCATAGCGATTGGCTTTTCCTGCAATGACGCACGATCAATATGTATGGATGAGGTTTGGGCACATCCAAAGAGCATGAACGAGCACAAAACGAAAATGAATGCATGTTTTATCATTTCTTTGCCCCTCATCTAGTATGTAGGTTTATAAATAATCATATCACGGGATCCTTCAAAACAAAATGACAGTAAAACGCTGAGCTTATGACTCAGGCGAATACGTCGGTTGTTGATTCTTTTTGCGATAATGCCGTGTGTTGGAGAGAACAAAAAGGCGAGTATGAACAAAATGCCAGTCATTGTAGCCATCATGCCAGAGATGGAAGCATCGAGCCAAGCGGCGGTATAGTATCCTGCCACAGCAGAAATAACACCGAATACCGCACTCAATACAAACATCATCCATAACCGCTCAGTCAAAAGATAAGCCGTTGCAGGAGGGGCGATAATCATGGCGACGACAAGTATGGCTCCAACAGCATCAAAAGCTGCGACAGCGGTAATTGAAGTCATTCCCATGAGGACATAATGAAGGAAGACGACGGGCAATCCAAGCGCAGCAGCAAGCTCTGGGTCAAAGGAACTTAATTTAAATTCTTTGTACAATAACACCAAGATCACGATGTTAATGACAAGAACGATGCCAATGACCCAAACGGCTTGCGGGATGGGCGGCAGCCCAAACCATTCCACTGTCGTCCACGGAATAAAGGCAAGCTCTCCCATAATTGCATGCTCTGTATCAATGTGAACATCTCGAGCAAACATGGAAACAAGAATGACACCAATGGCGAATAAAAAGGTAAACACAATGCCAATCGACGCGTCTGCTTGCACGCCTGCTGAATTCAACAATTGAATGAAGACGGCAGTTAGCACCCCAGTAATCGCAGCGCCAATGAACATGGCAAGGCCGTCTAACGAGTTTGTGACCAAATACGCGGAGACGAGGCCAAGAAGTACGGTATGGCTAATGGCGTCAGAGATCATTGCCATTCTGCGAAGGACCAAAAGCACGCCAATTATGCTACACGTAATCCCGACAAGAGAAGCAGTCATAATAATCCAAGCGGCATAACTCATCGATGACCGCCTCCCTTCTCTAACAAGGGTTCCATGTCGTGTTCTTTGAGCAGTTCATCGAAAGGTTGAAGGTCTTCTTTGGGTAGGGATAAGAAGTTCCAATTCATTTTCTCCATCGGTAAGTGAGCAAACTGCAGCTCATACATGGAGTACAGTTGCAAGTAGCGATTGTTCAATGTGATTCGATATCCATTCTTTTGTCCACTGCTCGTCAATTGGTAGCTGTTATCGTGTTTAGTCGTAATCCATTGTCTTCGTATTAATGTGTTAATTGTGCGTCGAAACATGATTGGGGTTAACGGCCTGGCGTGTTGAATTTCTTCCGACGTAAAGGCGCGCGGTTCCTCCTCGTAAAGTTCATATAAACTTTGCATCACTTGCGCTTCAGATGTTTGTTTCTTCAAGTGGTATAAGTGAATCGCTTTTGTGATGAGCCCTTTTTAGGCGCGATAAATAGTGAGAGGAAGAACAGTAAACAAGCCGAGACGATAATGAGCGGTCCTGTTGGCATTCCAGAAATCTGCGTGCTAACAAGTGTGCCAATAATTCCTGAGAATCCTCCTAAAATGCCGGAGAGGATAATCATCACGCTTAAGCGGTTCGTCCAGTAGCGAGCAGTTATCGCCGGTGCAATGAGCATGGCTGCCATGAGCACAACACCTACAGCTTGAAGACCAATAACGACCGAAGCGGTGATCATCGTCATGAGAATTCCGTTAATTAGCGTTGCAGGAAGACCGAGACCTTCAGCAAATTCCCGGTCAAAGGTAATTAACTTCAGTTCTTTAAACAAAAGAAAAGTAGTGGCAAGTAATAGGATGGCAGCGCCTGTAAATATATACACATCACTGCGTACCATGCGGCTGCTTGACCGAAAATGAATTCATTTAAACCGGCCTGGTTGCCACCGGCGCTTCGATTTATAATCGTTAAAAGCACGATGCCGATTCCAAAAAATACCGACAAGACGAGACCAATTGCTGTGTCTGTCTTTATGCGTGAATGTTTCACGAACGTCTGAATCAAAAAAAGTGCCAAAATAGGCGGTGATTCCGGCTCCGAGTACTAAGAAAATCATCTCTTTAGAGCCCACAATGATAAACGCGATACAAATGCCGGGTAGCGCGGCATGGCTCATGGCGTCTCCAATCAGGCTTTGCCTGCGAAGTAAGGCAAAGCTTCCGAGCACGCCGCTCGTCATACCGAGCAGCATCGTACCGAGAAGTACCCACTGGGTATTGGGCTGTAATAACACATCAAGCAAGGGGCTCACTCCCTTTTGATCTTGGTCTAAAAAGGAGAGGCGCCCACCGTACGTTTTTTGTAAATTATCTTTCGTAAAGACGTCACCCGTCGGTCCGAATGCAATTTTGCGGATGTTGAGTAACATCACCCAATCAAAATAGTCTTCGACCGTTTGCAAGTCATGATGAACGACGAGAACTGTTTTACCTTGTGCTTTTAATGAGGTTAATAATGTAATAATCGCTCGCTCTGTCGCTGCATCAACACCGACGAACGGTTCATCCATGAAGTAGACAGAAGCGTCTTGAGCGAGTGCCCTTGCGAGAAATACCCGCTGTTGTTGCCCACCTGACAATTGACTAATTTGGCGGTCGGCATATCGCTCCATCCCGACTTGTTCTAGGCAATGCATCGCTTTGTTAATATCGGTTTTTTTCGGTCGCTTAAACATTCCGATCTTTCCATATCGCCCCATCAGAACAACGTCCAAAGCATTTGTCGGGAAATCCCAGTCGACAGAACCGCGTTGTGGGACATAGCCAATTAATTGCCGCTGTTTTTTGTACGGTTGATTAAAAATCGTCACGTTTCCGGAAGCTTTTGGCACGAGACCTAAAATGCTTTTAATCAGTGTCGATTTTCCGGCACCGTTTGGACCAACAATTCCTATCAAGTTTCCCTCTGGTGCTTCAAAACTGACGTTTTGAAGCACAGGCTTTCGGTGATAAGCCACGGTGATGTTGCTTGCGGATACCGGGTACATAAAAATACTCCTATCTGTCCTTATTATTTCAAGGCGTCTACCACTTGTGAAACGTCGCACGGTACATACCAATGTACGTTCCTTCCTCTGTTCCTTCTTCACCCATAGCATCGGAATAAAGTTCACCGCCGTGCTCAACATCATGTCCTTGTTGCCCAGCTCCTTGAATCACAGCTTCAATGGCACTGTCAGATACACTTGTTTCACCAAATACCGCCGTAATGTCACGCTCGATCATTTCATCAATGATGCGCTGAACGTCGCTTAGTCCGTATTCAGCTTCAGTTGAAATCCCTTGAAGACCTAATACATCAAAGTCAAAGGCATCACCAAAATATTGAAATGCGTCGTGGGCGGTCACGAGTACGCGTTGGTCTTGCTCGATTTGTTCAATTTCACTATATGCCCATTCTTGAACTTCGGTTAACTCACTCAAGTAGGTTTCTGCATTTTCAGTATAGACTTCTTCGTTATCAGGGTCTAGCTCGATTAAGCCATCGCGAACTTCTTCTACAGCGTAAGACCACAAGTCAATATCAAACCAAATGTGTGGGTCAGGCATGTTTTGCTCTTCTTCATCTGCTTTGATCATGTCCTCTGGAACATTGTTACCGACAGCGTAAACGGGCTTACCTTGACCCATTTGTTCCAAAATATCTTCCATATTCGCTTCTAAATTTAGTCCATTATAAAAAACAATATCCGCATCGTCGAGAAGCTGAACGTCGCCTTGAGACGCGTTGTACATGTGTGGGTCAATTCCAGGGCCCATTAGTGCATGGTTATCGACGAGGTCACCTCCGATATTCGTAACCGCGTCATCAAGCTGCCCGATCGTCGAAACGACCTGGATCGGGTCATCACCTGAAGAGGAAGCATCTCCCTCCGTTTCTTCTGTACCACAGGCTGTAAGGGCAACCAATGCAATTCCTGTTCCAAACATCATCATTTTCTTTTTCATTTCTCTCACTCCTCAAGTTCTATATAAATATTTGATTAGGACAAACAAATTTACTTAAGCTATGAAAGTTGCCTCAGTGCAAATTATAACGTAATCCTACACTTCACATGTATAAATGTCAATCCAAAAATACAAATTCGGATGAGCTCATACGCAGGCATAAACCTAGTGTATGGGCGGGGCATGGCAGACGTTCTTTTACCTAGAAAATCATTCTGACAATGGTCTTTGTTGTTATTTTTCTCATGGTGACAGATTGGTTTGCATGGAAAAGGTTGGAACTGGCAACAATGGTTAGGTAGTGGAGGGAACGTTATGCACGTATTCATATCAATTCTCATGTTATTAATTCTTGTTGTCGTTGGCACAATCTTGCACCGGCAGTTTTCAAAAATTCCCGCGGCATTATTTCAAGTTTTTTTAGGGACTGTTTTAGGGGTGCTACTTCCTGGTTTAACATTTGAATTTGAACCGGAATTATTTTTGATGGCGGTCATTGGACCGATACTGTTCTTTGATGGGTATCACGCTTCAAGAACGGCTTTTTGGACGTATCGTTGGCCCATTTTACTCATGGCTTTTGGTCTTGTATTTATAACCGTTGCAGGTCTTGGGTTCATCATTCATATGTTGATCCCAGAAATGCCTTTAGGTGTCGCGTTTGCCCTCGCCGCAGTTTTATCACCGACAGATGCGGTCGCAGTGCGGTCGATTACAAAAGGAATGAAACTGCCAAAAGGGTTAATGACCATTCTAGAAGGGGAGTCGCTCATAAACGACGCTGCGGGGATTGTATCATTTAAAATCGCTTTAGCGGCAACGATTACAGGGGTGTTCTCAATTTGGGAAGGCTCTTCAAACTTCGTTTTTGTTGCGTTAGGAGGAGCGCTCGTCGGTTTTTTAGGGGCGCTAATTATCGTACAGATTCGCATCATGTTACGCACATTTGGGTTTGAAGATGTGTATTCGTTAGTTTCCATTCAATTGTTCACACCGTTTGTCATCTATTTTCTAGCAGAGTCTGTTCACGTGTCGGGAATTCTTGCAGTCGTCACTGCCAGCGTGGTGTATGGCATTGAACGGGATAAACTCCAACAAACATCGATGCAAATGCAAGTGGTTGCCAACAATACGTGGTCGATTGTCGGTTATTTATTAAATGGTTTCGTTTTCGTACTGCTCGGATTTTTGCTACCAGAAGTATGGCAAGGGCTAACAGCAAGTGAGGAATATCCACTCGGCTGGATTACGTTATTAACCGTGTGTATTGCCATCGCTTTATTTATCATTCGGTACGTATGGGTGTACGTATGGCATCCATTATTCTCAGGTTCACCTACACAGTCTCTGTTATTTATTGAAGAACGTCAGCAATCAAAAGGCAACGACAGCTCTGAGTTCTCCAGAAGTTATTATGCACTGTTTGCAGCAGTCTGTGGCATACACGGTACAATCACCTTGGCGACAGCGCTGTTAATCCCGGATCAGTTAAATGATGGAACTGCTTTTCCATTGCGGGATACCGTATTGTTTATTGCAGCGGGCGTCGTGTTGATTTCTATGATTGTAGCGACGATCTTTTTACCGATGATGGGCAAAAAAGAGAAGGCGAATAAGCAGCGCTCATGGTCTGTGAATGAAGCTCATGCACACATGATCGAAGCGATCGTGACATCACTAGAGAAAAAGGTAACGACGACGAACATGTTGTTTTATCATACGGTCATTGCTCGATTTAAAAAGCAATTAATTTATGTGGAACGAGGGGTCGAGCTTGGTCATTCTCGGCAGGAAATCAACAGGTTGCGAGACCTCGTCAAAGACATTGAAAGAACCACATTAAAAGTACTCATTGACGAACGGACGGTGGAGAAACGAACAGCGCAAATTTATTCGGCGTATCGAAGTAAGGTCGATTCTTACATCCGCATGTCGGTACTAAAACGATATTGGTTCAACCTGAAATTAAGTCTGCTTAAATCACGGCAGTTTACCCGTGGTCACGTAGAAGCTACTCATGAGATTAGGCAATTGAAGAAAATCGAAGATGTGATTCATCCGAACGTAATGAACAGGCTGACAAACGAAGAGACGTCACACAACCGACGAGAAGTGATGTATGTAAAAGAAGAACAGCACCAACATCTGCACGTACTGTATGCACCGCCGGAACAAGGAGAAGAAGATGCAAAAGAAATCAAACGCATTCATTTAGCAGGCATCCAGCAAGGAAGGGTGTTTATAGATGAGCAAATCCAAGCGGGTCACTTAGCGATCCGAGAAGCGCATGAATTGCGAGAGCGTTTGCTTTATAACGAGATGGTTGTGCTTCGAGAAGGAGAAGAACTAGAGGACGAATGAGCCGTTCATAAAAAAGGGGAATGTGCACTATGCCACATTCCCCTTTTATTGTGGAAAACAAAGTTGTCTAATGTTGGTCAATTTTGTGCACGTCTGACGATTCAACAACTTCAGCACCGAGGCAGTTTTTAAAATGTTGGAGTGCGAATGATGCCCTTGTTGATTAAAGCTTTGAACAGCATCAGCATGAACGACAATGGAAAACCCTAAATTGAAAGCATCAACAGCTGTGTGCAAGATGCAAATGTCAGTGCATACACCGGTCAGGTGAACTGTAGAGATGTTACGTTCTCGCAAGCGAATGGCGAGGTCGGTTCCAGCAAACGCACTATAGCGCGTTTTGTTCATCATGCGAATGTGTTCCGGTAATTTTTCTTTAAATCTATCTAAAAAGTGTTGAATGCTATTGAACTGCTCGCGTCCATTAGTGCCTGCAATATTATGAGCTGGAAAGAGTTTTGTTTCTGGGTGATACGGATCGTTTTCTGCATGCACATCGACAGCAAATACAATTGAAGTGCGCGTATCATGAAACTGTTGTACCAATTCCATAATCCGATGTTCAATCCTTTGTCCTGGTTCTCCGCACGTTAACTTTCCATCGTCAGCTACAAAATCATTCGTGTAGTCAATGACAAGTAGCGCTGTAGTCATGATGATTACCTTCCTTTCTTTTGTTCCATCGTCTTTTCTTTCATTATATATGAATGGGCGATACCGCGCATCGAAACGGTGGTGTAAATGGCACGAGTTAAAAGGCAATTCCCGATGTTTTCCATTGACGGCATTTTCAAAGCGTGTTTTACTTTTACTAACTAACGTTAGTTAGTAATTGCATGTTTGGAGTGATTAACAATGAATCGTAATTGGCTGCTCGTATTACTCGCAGGTTTTTTGGAGATTTTTTGGGTTGCGGGACTAAATTATTCTACAGCCTTATGGCAATGGATCTTAACTATCGTTGCAATAGGCATTAGTTTTACATTCGTTATTTTAGCGACGAGGGAACTGCCAATTGGGACGGTCTATGCCGTATTTGCGGGTATTGGAACTGCAGGAACGGTTATCGTTGAAATTCTCTTTTTCGGAGAACCCTTCAGTGCGTTGAAAATTCTTTTAATCGGTACGCTATTAACCGGTGTTATTTCATTGAAGTTGTTAAGTGATGACCAAGAAAAGAAATCAGAAGTGATAAAGGAGGCCACGTAAAATGTATTGGACAGCCCTCGTCATTGCTGGATTATTTGAAGTCGTTGGGGTAATCAATTTAAAAAAGGTGGCCATGAAACAATGGCATGCGATTGGTTATGTAGTTTTATTTTTCGGGATTAGTTTTGCACTGTTAACGTATGCAATGAATGATATTTCAATGGGAACCGCATACGGTGTTTGGACGGGCATTGGGACAGCAGGTTCAGCCGTTCTCGGGATGATATTGTTTAATGAAAGTAAAGACATGAAGCGCATCTTTGCCATTTCATTAATTCTAGCCTCAGCTGTCGGATTAAAATTGTTATCTTAGTTACTACAACAATAAAAGGGGATTTGAGTTTTTTAGATGTACTGTAAAAGCAGCCATCACCTGCTCATACCTGCTTTTAAGCGTGAAATAGTCTCGTTTAGGTTGGCAAGTGATTGCTGGGATTAATCAAAGAGAGTGGAGGTGATCAAGTGTAGGTTTCTTTTCTATAGATTATTAGAGGTTACGAACGGGGCCATCACATGACCTGCATGGGGATGTTTCAGTGGAAATTCGTTTGTGATCCTAGTAAAATGTAAACAATTCGTTACAAAGATCGCTGTGACTTGATTATTATTCTGAGAATATGAGATGCTATCTGTATCGTGATATTTACTTAAGATAGAGGTGAATCCATGGACAAACAAGATCGAGTTAAACGTAAACGACGTAGAATGTTCATGCGTACCGCAATCCTCTTATCCATTGTCGCTGCCATTGGGTATGTATTCGTGACCAACTTTTTTATGGCAGAGGCTAGTGTAGTGAGTGAAGGGGATCAAGCGCCAAATTTCTCGCTCGTCAACATGGATGGAGAGCGGGTTGAGTTGGCTGACTATGAAGGGCAAGGCGTATTCTTGAACTTCTGGGGCACATTCTGTCCACCATGTGAAGATGAGATGCCGTATATGGAAGAAGAATGGCAAAACTATAAAGATAAAGATGTAGAAATTCTTGCGGTGAATGTAGGAGAGAGTCAGCTACAAATTGACCGTTTCGCGAATCGTCATGAATTGAACTTCCCAATACTTATGGACAGTCATCGTGACGTGCTAGGCGCATATGGTGTCGGCGTACTTCCAGCAACATACCTAATTGATGAACACGGGGAAGTTGTACTAAAACGTGAAGGCGGCATGAGCAAGAGCATGTTGAAAATTTCATGGAAATGATTGATCCGGCTGCTTCCTAATAGGTGCAGCCTTTCTTTTATGGCTCGGGTCTAAACGAAGAACTGAGCGCGGTATAGAAAACGCCTGGAACTGGACTCGCAAATACGCATGTGTTGGAGGTGACGATGTGAAAAGATCTGATGTGCAACTGCTCTTTGCTATATGGCAAGGTTTTGGTCTAATGATTGTGGCCGCCCTTGTGCTCATGATCATGTTTCGATGGGGGGAGACGTTGCCGTTTCTCATTCAGTTGTTTACCATCGACAACCAATCGTTATTGTTTGTGATCGGAATTGGCGTAGTAAGTGGACTAGTCATGGCGCTAGTCGTCACCGGAGTGCTCGTGTTAACGGGTACAGAATTACCTGACAATGAGATGACGAGAATATTGGAAAGAATTATTCGAATGCCCGGAGGGCTCGTTACAGTCGGCTTGGGTGCGGGCTTTGCTGAAGAGTTTTTGTTTCGGGGAGCACTCGTCGGTTTGTTTCTTGATACGTTTCCTGCCTGGCTTGTCCTCCTCTTAAATGCCTATTGTTTATGGCGTTACATATCCCTCAATATCGAGGAGAGCCGTTCATGCATCTGACAATCCTTGTCATGGGGTTTTGGTTAGCGTTTTTGTTTTATTTTACAGGGTCTTTGCTCGCCCCAGTTATTGCCCATGCCCTTTACAATACAATTCTTGGCTGGCATTTACGCAAAACATCAGCCAATCGTCATGTTCAATCCGAATGATGGATGAGAGGGGCAACATGTGAATGAAAAAAATGAAAATCCGGACACGTATGCTTGTTTTTTTTACACTGCTGTCTTCATTTTTATTTATTATTTTTATTATCGCTTTCGCTTCTATAGAGGTTGATAATACGAGAAGTGAGTATGAACAATTAGCCAGACAAACCGCAAATACGATAGGTATATGCCGGCAATCGCTGATGCGGTAGCCATTCAAGACCAAAAAGAGCTTGAAGGACATATTGACCGGATTCGACTACAAGTTCAACAGCCCATCGTTTCTGTTGTGGACGACGAAAAGAATGATGTGTATCATTCACTTGATCTGAATGCGCAGCCCTCGCTGCCAGATGAAGTATACGACCGGACCATTATGTTCGGTTCTTATCAGAATAATTCTGAATTGGATGAAATGAGCATCCAAATTATTGCCCCGGTCTATCAACAAATGGCTGACAATGGAGAGCGGTTGGTCGGAGCTGTGAGCGTTGAGTATCCTCGGGAAACGCTGATGAGTTCGATTGCGGATAAGTTTTTTCGATTAGGAATTGTCGCGTTGATTAGTTTGGCGGTACTCGGTACGGGTGTCGTTTTATTTGCTCGGAATATTCGAGAAGATACGTTAGGGATGGAGCCGGTGGAGATTGCGAGTAAGTTTACTGAACGAGAAGCGATGTTGGAATCCGTGAAGGAGGGCATACTTGCGATTAATATCGATAAAAAGATTACGCTCATTAATCCTTCGGCGCGGTTGCTTCTTCATCACGAAGAAGACGAAATCCTTCTTACAGAAGCACTCGGTCTCCATGATGTGATTCAAAAGGAGAACTTCGTATATGATGAAGAGCGGACGTTTAACGGCTACCCATTAATTGCGAACCTCCGTCCGATGTATACGAATAAACGGTTAGTTGGAGCAATCTGTAGCTTCAGATATAAAACAGACATGAGACAACTTCAACTGATGATGGATCAAATGAAAAGTTATGCGGACGGGCTGCGCGCTCAAACTCATGAATTCAAAAATAAATTGTATGTCATTATGAGTTTATTGCAACTAGAACAATATGATGAGGCGATTCGTTTTGTTCAAGAGGAAGCGATTGTTACCGATCAATTTTTACCTAAGTTAAACCGTATTGAAGATGCAGGTATTCAAGCCATTCTTCTTGCTAGTATGGGAAAGGCGGCTGAGAAGAACATTCACATGGTTATAGAAGATCGCTCATCTCTATCACCGACGCATATCCCTATTTCTGCAATGACGATTATGCTAGGCAATGTGATTGACAATGCAATCGAGGCTGTGCAAGATGAAAAACAAAAGAATATTGGCATCTTTATGACGGATGTTGGGGATGACATCATCATTGAAATTGAGGATAGTGGTGTAGGTATTGAACGTGATGAGCAACATCTCGTTGTAGAGCAAGGTTATTCTCGAAAAGGATCCAAAAGAGGGTATGGCTTATACAATGTTGAAAAAACGTTGCGTGAATATAACGGTTCATTAGAAATTGCTAATTCAGAACTTGGAGGTGCTTGTGTATCCATTATCCTACCAAAAATGAAAGGGGAACCGGCTCATGAACGTTATTATTGCCGAAGATGATTTTCGGGTATCAGGGATTCACGAAGCCTACGTGACATCTGTTGAAGGGTTTCAGGTAATTAGCCGAGCGCTTAACGGTAAAGAACTACGCTCAAGTCTAAAAGCAGCCGATGTCGATTTAATTTTGTTAGATATTTATTTTCCTGATGAGCGGGGAACAGATCTCTTGATGCACATTCGTAGTGAATATCCTGACACGGACATCATCGTGATTTCTGCTTCTGATGAACGACAAGATCTTTTGATAGCGAAGCGTTTTGGTGTGTATGACTTTCTCGTAAAACCGGTGTCGAAAGAACGATTTGAGTCAACGCTTCGCCAATATAAACAGCACCGAGATTGGTTTCTTCACTCGTCTGCATTTACAGAAGCGGATGTTAGCCGATTTTTGACGAGTTCCGGTAGTGGAGGCTACGAAGAGCCGTCACTCCCATCAGGAATTGATTCCATCACACTCTACAAAGTTCAGCTATCATTAGAACATGTAGCTGACGGTGTAACGATTGAAGATACGTGCCAAGCGGTCGGCATTTCTCGAACGACAGCCCGTCGATACTTAGAGCATTTGGTCGCTTCAGGTCATGCACGAACACAGTTGAATTACGGTGTCATCGGTCGGCCTGAAAGAAAATATGTACATGTGTAACTGAGGAGGGACCCGTTTTTGGGTTCCTCTTTTTATCGACAAAAAAAGTATGGTCAAAAAGGATAAAAAGAAATAAAAATTCTAAATATTGTTTCTGGAAATGATGAATGATATATTCATAAACATTGAAAACGGTTACTTATGTGAAGGAGGGTTACATATGTGGAAGAAGTTATCGATGATCGGTGTTGCATTTCTGTTAGCATCGTGTTCGGATTCTTCTTCATCGGCAGATACATTTCCAGATCAGCCGATTGAAATTATTGCGCCGGCAACACCAGGCGGGGGTTGGGATATGACAGCACGGTCGATTCAGCGAGCGATGGATGCTGAAGGTTCAGTGGAAGAAGATATTACCGTCGTGAATAAGCCAGGCGGGGGCGGGGAAGTTGGCTGGCAATACTTAAATCAACAAGATGGTCATTTTGCAGCGGTGAACTCAAGTTTACTCGTTACAGGTAATTTGTTAGAGCAAAGTGAACTCACACATGAAGATTTCACCCCATTGGCGATGTTATCAACAGAGTGGTTAGCGGTCGCAACACGAGCGGATGCTGGGTTTACTGATGGAAATGAACTGATGGCACAATTAAGAGAAGATCCGAAATCTTTAACCATCGGTGTAAGTCCGTCGCTTGGAAGTGGAAATCACCTTTCATTTGTACAAGCCGCTGTTGAATCAGGCGTAGATCCGACAGAACTGCAATTTCTTGTGTATAGCAGCGGGGGAGACATTATGAATGCACTACTCGGTGGACATATCGATGTAACGAGCAACTCGATGTCTGACCTTTCAGACCAGTATGAAGTTGGTGAAGTCGACATCTTAGCGGTCACATCGCCGGATCGGTTAGATAGTTTTCCAGATATACCAACTTGGCAGGAACAAGGCATCGATATGGTATTTCCCCATTGGCGTGGCATTATGGCCCTCAGGATATGCCAGAGCATGAAGTTGAAAAATGGGACGAGTGGCTGAGCGCGATGGTGGAAACAGAAGAGTGGCAAACCGTACTCGATAATTATGATCTCGAAGATTTTTATATGAGTAGCGATGAAACAGGTGCATTTTTTGAAGAGCAGCAAGAGTTTTTCGCTGAAATAATTACACAGGCAGGTTTAGCGCCGTAGAAAGGAGCCGCCATGAATGCCGTTCGAATTTCTTTACCTGTATTTTTTATCGTCATTAGCATAGCACTTGCTATTCTCACGTTGCAATTGCCTCATGCACAGCTCGGCAATCCGTATGGGCCGATGTATTTCCCGCTCGTCGTGAGCGCAGGGTTGTTCGTTTTTTCTGTCATCGACCTTGTCAAGGTACGACAACATTTTGATACAGAGAATGACGACTTAAAAGCATTACTAAAAAAAGAAACCATATACACGCTAGGAATTATATTGGCACTCTGTTTGCTATATACATTGATCTTTGAACGTCTAGGATTCTTCCTTTCCACATTGGTCTTTTTAGCAGCGCTCATGTTTTTCCTTAACGGAAAGAAACGGTGGTTGCTCAATCTCATTGTAACGGTCGTTGTGGCAGGAAGCAGTTGGTACGTGTTCAGCTATTTGCTAGAAATTAGTTTACCGTAAGGAGGAAGTCGGTATGGATTTAAGCTTTGTGTTAGATGGTTTATGGACAGCGCTTCAACCGATTAACCTCCTATGGCTCATTCTTGGAGCATTTCTCGGTACAATTGTAGGGATTCTTCCTGGGTTAGGACCGGCAACAGGTGTTGCGGTGCTGATTCCGTTAACGTTTGGGATGGAACCTGTGAGTGCACTCATTCTCATGGCAGCGATTTATTACGGTGCTTTGTTTGGGGGCTCTAGAAGTTCGATTCTCATTAATACCCCTGGGGACGGTTCGTCGATTGCAGCAACATTCGATGGGTATCCGATGACAAAGAATGGTCAAGCAGGCCAAGCGATGAGCATTGCCGCCATCGCGTCATTGATCGGTGGTGTAATGGCGATTTTTGGCTTTATCTTTTTAGCCATTCCCCTGGCGAACTTTGCGTTGAATTTCGGGCCTGCTGAGTACTTATTTCTGTTTTTCTTTGCCCTCTCTGCCGTCGTCGCCCTTTCCATCGGCAATATGGTCAAAGGATTTATTACGATGTTTTTAGGGCTTGGCATTAGTACCATTGGTATTGATTTACAAACCGGTGTGCACCGCCACACGTTTGATATTCCCCATTTTACCGAGGGCATTAGTTTTGTCGTCATCATTATCGGGATTTATGCTATTGGCGAAGTGCTGTACAATATGTTTGCTAACAAACAACCGAAAGATGTTGATGGCAAAAGTATCGGGAGTAAATGGTTTACTAAAGATCAATGGAAACGTTCCATTGCACCGATCGTTCGTAGTGGTCCGATTGGCTTCTTTCTCGGAGTGCTACCAGGTTCTGGAGGAACGATCTCGTCATTATTGGCGTACAGTACCGAAAAGCAAATATCAAAAAATAAAAAACAGTTCGGAAAAGGAGCGGTTGAAGGTCTGGTTGCTCCTGAGTCGGCAAACAGTTCCGCTGCCGTAGGCTCACTCATTCCGATGCTTACGATGGCAATACCAGGTTCAGCAACTACAGCCGTTATGCTAGGGGCACTTGTCATGATCGGCATTACGCCTGGACCGTTATTATTTGAGAACAGTCCAGATCTCGTTTGGACACTTATTAATAGTATGTTTATCGGTAATATCATTCTCGTCATCATTAACATTGCGATGGTTGGTGTTCTCGTCAAGATTTTGAAAACTCCACCGAGAGTGTTGTACCCGATCGTACTCATCTTGTCCTTTATCGGTGCGTACACGCTCGGGTATAGTACGATTGATTTCTATATCCTCATTTTTGCGGGTGTACTAGGGCTCTTCATGCGTCTGCTCGATTATCCGATTGTGCCATTAATTCTCGCACTAATCGTCGGCGGTGAAATGGAGCAGAACTTAAGAAGGTCATTAGTCATTTATGACCAACCCGTCGATATGTTGTTTGCTTCACCAATCACAATTGTATTGGCTCTACTCACATTGCTATCATTCTCGTATCCATTGTTGATCAAGCTCGTCAAACGAAAACGATCAACTAACAAAGATACACCAGCGAGCACGTAGAAAAACCCTGAACGATGATAACTTGGTTAGTCATCACAACAAAAAATCCGCCCATAATCCATTTTACGGGCGGATTTAGTCGTGTATAAAAGACAGAATGAGTGCATTAAAGATGGCTAGCCGGAACAAAAGGTAGTGTCTTTCGTAATATTATTGTCCCGGGTAGGTGGGCAATCCGGAATAAAATGGTGTGTCGTCAGCCTGTTTCGTTTTTTTTACAAAGACGGAGCTTCTGTGACCGTCTGATGGAACGTCTCTATTAATCGTTTTTGAAAAGCTCCTGACGAAGACATGCTTCGCTCGCTACGATTCTCATAAGAAATACCGAACGCCCATTCCTGAGAGAATGCCGGTGACGAGGGACAAGAGTAGCGATTTCGACTTCAACATCGTGAGTATCCCGACGATACTAGCAATAAGGACGGGAATCGAAATATACGTGTGTCCATTTTCTGGCTCATCATTTGCACAACGATGAGGGCGGTGATCATACTTGCTGGAATATATCGAAAGTACAGTTCGACAAGTGGAGATGCCTTTATCCGGGCCATCGCTTCCAGCCCAATGAGCCGTGATATGTATGTGGATATGGCGAGCCCAATGATTAATAGCCATTGCTGGATCATTGATTAGTGTCCTCCTTTGTTGAGTATCACGCCTGCGAATGGGGCAACGAGACCGGTAACGACAATCGTAAACTCATTTCCAGGTGAGATGACTTCCATGCTCGTGGCGATGATGAGTGCACAAATCGCCGTCGTAATCGAGGCTTTTTCTTTTAACGATGGTGCAAGTAATGCCGCAAACGTTACTGGGAACGCGAGGTCAAGCCCGAATTGTAACGGGTCAACTTGATCCCCTATGAGTGCACCAATTAGCGTAGCGATGATCCAACTCATGTAAAAAAATAAGGCAACAGTCGCAAAATATACAGGAGCAGGTCCGTCTCGTTTAAACTTCTGTGTACCGAGGACAAACGATTCATCAGAGACGCCAAACGCGAGTAAGAAGCGCCATTTCTTCTTCACATTTCGAAATCCTTTTGAAAGGGTTGCTCCGTAAAGAAGGTTTCTAAGATTCAGTAAAGTTGCGGCGGCAAGAATGCTTAACAGCGAAGCGCCTGAGGCGACCATCGCTACCGATGCGAGTTGTACCGTTCCTGAAAATACAAACACACTCATCATTACGCTTTGGAAAACGGTGAAATCTGCTTGAATGGCAAGCACCCCGAATGAAAGGCCGTATGCACCAATGGCGATCGCTAAAGGAAAAGCATCGATACACCCTTGTTTAATGGCCAGTTTGTCAATCATTCTACCACCTCTTGGTATGTTATAATAAACTATAAATTTATTTAATTATACCAGCAAGTGAAGGTATGCTACAATAACGAAAACCGATATAATGAGTAATTTAGGAGGAATTATGGATCATCAACGAAAACAGATTCCTGTCCAAAGGTTAGGTGAAAATTTACGAAGCATTCGTTTGGCAAAGGAAATGAGCATTGAAGCGATGGCCAAACAATTCGGTGTAAGTAAGTTGACATTGCTGAAGATTGAGCAAGGAGAAGGGAATCCTACCCTTGCTGTCATTTGGAAAATTGCCGATGCTTTAGACATTCCGATATCGTCTCTCTTATCTGTCGATTCAGATGTGGAGATTGCTAGAAGGGGTGAGGGATGGTACTTTCTAGTGGGAATGAACATTTTCGCGCCGAGCCTTTGTTCCAAACAAATGGCATTGAGATGTACCGAGCGTATTTACAAGCGAATGCGGAGTATCAATCTGAACCTCATCGCACGGGCGTTGTTGAATACGTCACCGTAATGGAGGGAACATTGAAGATTAGTGTACAAGACCATGAATACGAACTCGCTCGTTATGATACAATTCGTTTCATGGGCAATTCGCCACATACATATATAAACCCGACAAATGCATGCACGGTTTTGCATTTTGTCATCGCCCACCGGTTGACATAAAGGTGGAGAGATTGATTGGAGGAACGATCGTTTGAAGTGGGTAATGTTATTTTTAGTGATGAACGTTTTTTCGTTAGACGGTAGTTTTATGGAATTGGTCGCTGAACCTCAAGATGAGGATGAAAACGAAATTCCTTACCTCGTTATGATTACGAGCTCGATGATTGGCGCGCTAGTCTTTGCTGGTGTTGCCGTCTATTTCTTAAAACGTAATGATCGTAAAAACCGAAATGATGGAGAGTAACAAAAAGCGAGAAGGCCTTAAGTGGTCTTCTCGCTCTTTGTTATTTAAAGGTAATCACGGATACTTAGAAGGGCTCCGTTTTCAAGGTCTTCTTTGAGTAACGAGTGAACGATCGCTCCGCTTATTGTCTCGGGCTTAGCAAGGTCTCCATTTGCTTTATACGATTTGAATGTATCCACATGTTTGAAACTATCTTCACTTGAGCTGCGTATCGTTTCTTGCATACCCGTATCAATGATTCCTGGAGCGAGGGACAGAAAGAGCACAGGTTGGTTTCTTCGCTCTGTTCTGCAGCTGCGGCTCTCGTAAACATATCCAGACCGGCTTTGCCACTACAGTAAGCACTCCACCCTTCCATCGGGCTTCTCCCGGCACCAGAGCTAATGTTCAAGACGGTTTTCTTTACGTTAAGGTGTTGACTCTTCTGTAAGAATAAGCTCGATGCTGCCATCGGTGCCGTTAAGTTCAAGGTTACGCTTTTTTCCAAGGAGGCAGGGGTGTTCTCAATGACCGTGCCGACAGGCTCCACCATCCCTGCATTATTAATGAGAATGAGCTCTGTACAAGAGGCATCGATCTGTTCAAAGATCGCAGTGAACGTATCATTGAGTGCGTCTACGTTCGTAAGGTCAATCTCGTAATGGTGTACGTCTTTCACTTGCATGGATGACCTTGAAAGCGCGTGAACGAAGGCGTTTTCAGCTAGATATTCATGGGTCAGTGCGAGCCTAAGCCTTTGGAAGCGCCTGTAATTATGACATGTTTCATGTGCTTTCCTCCTCAATGATTGCTTCTTGTTGCCGAGTGAGCATATTGACGACGAGCACCGCTAATACACCAGCAATTGTTAGCGTGAATTCTGAAATGCTCGTAGACAGTGCATCATTGCGTAACATGCCCACTGTCGCGTCTTCTGTTACAAAAAAACCGGTCGTCATGGACACGAGCAAAGAGAATAAAAAGAACACCCACCAACTAATTACGAGCGCTGACTTCTTTCTTTCTTTGTGTCCGAACCGTTGCACCGATTGTTTCTTTGATAAGTCAAGAAACGAGAGTAATGGCAAAAAGAAGTTCATGAATGGGATAATAAAGAAACTAACAACCCATCCAGGGTTATTGAGCGAATCATCTTTAAGTACTGAACTTGCACCGTCAAAAAGTCGATACGTCCATATTAAAAAAAACGACAGCGGTGATGAGAAAAAACAACAGTCGCGGCATAAACGCCCCAATGCTAATTTGCCCGAGTAATTGTCTTGTTTCAGCAGGGATCTCCTCTGTGCTCGCCGTTGCAGGCATGTCCAACAGCGTAATGTATTCATAGATGCTGGCAATGGCGACACCGAATGCTGAAATCGTCGTTAACAGTAAGAAAACAATGAGCCATTTTCGAATCCGTTCAATTCTTTGTTGTTGTTGTTTCATAGATTATGTACAGCCTCATTTCTACGTATTCCTTCTTTAATATAGCAGAATACCACTGCTTCTGTCAGCTTTCACGAAGAACGGTTATTCATGTCTTTATGAGAATGTCTCGCTTGCATCATTTGAGCGATGCAAGCGAGCGTCGGTAACATTACGGCTGTCTTTTTTTTGTCAATTGGATGAACGATCGAGGGGCGATTATTTTTGTACGGTTGAGGGATTCTTAAGAGAAAATCTGCAGCTGCGCGTCCGTTAAAGGGGAGAAACGGCCACATGTATGGAGTATTTAACGTTTTTGTTTTTACGAGTGTTAAAAAGAAAGCCATTAGAGCAATGAAAAAACGATCGGACCAAAAAACCCTACGCTTAGAATTAACCCGAGACGTATGAGACGGTTGCATAGTCCCATCTCATAACTAGGTGTCGCATATCCAGCCATAGCAACAACCGCTGTGTAAAGTACGATTTCACTTGTAAACACCCCAACTTCAATAGCGATTTCACTAATAAGAATGGCGGCGACAAGACCGAGGCCGTTGCGAGTGCGTTTGGCGTGTGTATCGCTGCCATGCGAAGAATTTCGAGTCCGAATTCTGCAATGAGGATTTGCATGAATACAGGTACACTAAACGACTCACTTATGCCAATAAAACTAAGAGCCTCAGGAACGAGTGCTTCATTCTCCTCCAATAAAAACCAAACTGGCAATAAAAAGATGGATACAAAAACCGCAACGAGTCTTACCCATCTTAGGAAAGCACCGACAATCGGTTCTTGACGATATTCCTCAGCATGTTGCATATGATGCCAATAAGTCGTTGGGAAAATCATGACACTTGGCGAACCGTCAGTAATAATAATAACGTGCCCCTCCAGTAGGTGGGAGGCTACCGTATCCGGACGCTCGGTGTAGCGAACTCGTGGATATGGCGACATCATCTTTTTAAATAGGAATTCTTCAAGTGTTTTTTCACCCATCGTTAAGCCGTCGATCTCGATCCCATTTAGCTTTTTCTTAAGCCTACGAATGAGTTCAGGGTCGGCAATCGAGCCAATATAGCCAATCACGATATCGGTTTTCGATCTTCTTCCGATTTGTAAGTACTCCATCATTAAAGAAGGGTCGCGTAATCTACGGCGAATGAGTGCGCTATTAAAGACAAGTGTTTCCACGAACCCGTCCCGTGGACCGCGTACGACTCGCTCCAAATCAGGTTCTTCAGGTGAGCGGATCGGATACTCTCTCGCGTCGATGAGCAATAACTCATCGCAATCCTCAACAACGAGCGCAGACTGACCGGCTAATACCATCGTTGCGATTTCTTTTACTTCTTGGCTGCGTTCAATTTCTGCATTAGGAATCATACGCTGTTGCAGGATAGAGAGGGGATCTTTTTTAGTTGATCTTTCTCCAGTCTCGATAGGTTTTCGAGCATATGAATGATGGACAAATCATTCCCGAAGCCGTCAACGAGAAAAAGGCAAAGGCGGACGCTCCAGACTGAAACTCGTGTTTAATGATGTCGAAGTTTTTATCAACGTTCAATTCTTTCGTTAACAGTTCTGTATTCTCTTCATAACGATCTGAAAGCGTACGCTTCATCTGTTTTGCTCACTCCTTTACGTCACGGTTATTATGTTCGAAGCCTTGAATCGTCATGCATGGATGCAAGCGTTCGAGTATAATGGTTGACAGAACAGATGGACGGCTGTATAGTCGTAGACGAAATCAAAACGAATATACCTCGTTAGGTGAGGCTCCTGTACGGAGATACGCTGCTGCCCAAAAATGTCCAAAGACGCCAATGGGTGAACAGAGATTATCGAGATAAGGTACTCTTTAATGTAGCTGGCATTCATGCCTATGCCGTACAGTGCTAAAGCTCTACGACGGAGACGATATGAGCGAAAGAAGCTTCTGTGATACAGGTAGCTTTGTTTTTAGTGAGCCGTCTTCTCGTAGACGGCTCTTTTTTCGTATGGGCGTAGTGATGCAAAGCCACAATAACAAGAGGTAACACGGGAGGTGAGGGACGACATGGATCCCAGTTTGAGTACAGACGAATATGATAGGTGCAAGCCGGTAAATTGGATAGCTGTCCCTCATCAAAAGGTGAGGATTGACGGCTGAACAGGAGGAGTAAGCGATGGTAAAACTAAACGATGAAACACGCGCAGCCTACAGCCGTTATTTACTTGAGTTATTAGAACAAGATCAAACAACTGTTTTTCGATTAAAGTTTCTTGACCTGCACCCTGTTGATCAAGTGGAAGTTTTTCAACAGCTGGATGAAACGGCGAAAGAGAAGTTTTATACGCTCATGACGCCTTCGGAATTGGCGGATATTTTTGAGGAGTTAGAGCTTGAAGAGCAAAAAGAGGTCGCAAGCAATTGGGAAGACAGTGCGATGGGTGATGTCTTCAACCATATGAATGCTGATGATGTAGCCGATTTCTTAGGTGAATTACACGAAGATCAGCGTGAGGGCATCCTTACATCCATGGACGATGAAGATGCTGAAGATGTAAAAGAATTATTAACGTATGAAGAAGAAACCGCCGGTGCCATCATGACGAAAGAAATTGTCAGCTTGCATGAAACAGAGCAAGTGAGCACCGTGCTTGAGCGTTTAAGAAATGAAGCCCCTGACGCTGAAATGATTTATTATTTATATGTAGTTGATGAAGCTGAAAAGCTGACAGGTGTTGTTTCCTTACGTGACTTGATGGTCGCTTCCCTCGATGCAACGATCGGGGAAGTGATGAGCAAGAGAGTCGTCTCTGTTCATGTTAATGAAGACCAAGAGGACGTTGCACAACTCATTAAGAAATATGATTTCTTAGCTGTGCCTGTTATTTCTAACACTGAGGTATTGCTTGGGATTGTCACCGTCGATGATGTGATGGATGTTCTTGAAGAAGAAGCGACGGAAGACCTTGCCGAATTCTCTGCTACGAGAGGGGCAACAGACGTAAACATTTCTGCATTTCAAGCGGCGAAAAAGCGTACACCTTGGATCGTTCTACTCATGTTATTTGGAATGCTAACTGCAGGTATTATCGGTTCATTTGAAGAAACGTTGGAGCAAGTTGTGTTACTCTCAGCCTTTATTCCGATGTTAATGGGCTCTGCAGGAAACGTCGGTACGCAGTCTCTTGCGATCGTTGTTCGTGGCTTGGCACTCGGCAACTTCGAGAAGAAAGGTCTCGTACGTGACTCGGGCGTGAATTTGGAACAGGCTTGTTAATTGGGATTACTTGTGCGCTTGTGCTCTTAATTATTATCCCGTTCTTTTTCGATGATAGCCTTTATCTAGCTGGAATTGTTGGTGTTTCCTTACTCATTTCTCTTGCAATGGCCGCGGTGTAGGGTCGGTTGTTCCACTTATCATTAACAAATTTAAGCTCGATCCAGCCATTGCATCTGGTCCGTTTATTACGACATTTAATGATATTGTGTCCATTACGATTTATTTCTCAATCGCAACGACATTACTTCAATTTCTATAGCAATCATTCACGTGCAGGGACACTCCCTGCACGTTTTTTGGTGGCTGATAACGGTGTGAATCGATTGACTTTTTTGTGAAATGAGCTAAAATAGAAGGACTTTTATAAACATTTCGTGAAAGACATAGGGAGAACACAACTAAGGAGCGACGGAGATGAAATACGCATTTGCTAAACGTGTAAGACACCTACAGTCATCAGCAGTGAGGGACATTTTGAAAATTGTCAACCAAGGCAATGTCATATCGTTTGCGGGAGGGCTGCCTGATGATGATCTTTTTCCAGTAGCAGCGATTGAGGATGCCTTTTCCAGAGCATTATCTAAAGGAAAGAAGGCGATGCAGTATGGGGAGACTGAAGGGTATTTTCCCCTTCGGGAAGTAATCATTGAACGGATGAAAAACAAGGGAATACAAGGGTTTACGCCCGAACATGTATTGCTTACAACAGGCTCGCAACAAGCCATCGATTTGTTTTCACGAATTATGATTGGTCCAGGAGATGTCATCTTCACTGAAGAACCGACGTATTTGGCCGCTCTACAAGTGTTTCAATCATATGAAGCAAAGATCGTACCAATCGCTGCGATGCGAATGGTATGGACTTAGACGATCTACAAGAAAAAGCGAAAGTATACCGACCGAAAGTCGTTTACGTCGTTCCAACGTTTTCAAACCCTAGTGGTAGAGTTTGGAGTTTGGAACGCAGAGAAGCGTTAGTTCGACTTGCTCACAAGCAGAATTTTATCGTGTTTGAAGACGACCCTTACGGAGATATTCAATATCATGATGCGGGTTACACGCCGATGGCTGCTTTGGATGATGGCTCTCACGTTGTGTACACGAGCACCTTCTCAAAGACAGCTGTTCCAGCGCTGCGTACAGGTTGGATTGTAGGTCCCTACCAAATCATTCGCATGATGGCGCAAGCAAAGCAAGCCAATGATTTGCATTCGAATTCGTTAGCCCATCAAGCCTTGTATGAGCTATGTATGAACTTTGATTTAGATGCTCATATCCAAAAGATTAGTGATCTGTACGGACATCGAAAAAACGTAATGGTCGATGCCATTCGTTCATCTGGATTGAAGACAGCGGAATTTGTTGATCCTGAAGGTGGCATGTTTCTTTGGTTGGAAGTAGACCCGCGTATTAACACCGATTCCTTATTAAAGGAGGCTGTTCGTCGCGGTATTGCCTACGTGCCTGGTGCGCCGTTTTATGCGGGCACGCCTCAATACAATACACTTCGGCTTAATTATACACATGCAACCGATGAACAGATCGGGAAAGGAATGCAAATTATGACGGATCTGTTTGCTGAAGTAGAGGAGGAAGAAGACCTGCAGATTAAAGTCTAGTTCCCTAGATGTGGAGGTTCTAAGGTGTCCTTATTTTCCTATTCACAACCCAGTCCGGACTTTGTTTTGTTCGGCCCTGCACACATCGCCGTTTTTGGCGTGCTTATTCTCGTTTGTGTAATAATCGCTGTTTTTCGGCGTGCCATTCGTAGTCGCCCGACCGTCGATGCAAGTTTTCGCTACGGTCTCGTTGCGCTGTTTGTTCTACTTGAGCCGTATATCAGATGTGGTACGTCGTGAATGGCGTATGGGGTGCGCACTTTGCTTTGCCTCTTCATTTGAGTAGTATTACGTGGATTACAGCTGTGGTGATGCTTCTTACAACAGGGCAGCGCTGGTTCGAAATTACATTTTTTGCTGGAGTCGGAAGTGCTCTCTTAACCTTAGTTACACCTGATGTTGGGAACTTTGGATTTCCACACTTTCGATTTTTTCATTTCTTCTCCACGCATGCGCTCGTCATTGTTGCTGTCGTGTATATGCTTTTCGTGCATAGAAAGCATGTTTTTCTTCGATCTGTATTTCGAGTGTGGGTGTATTTGAACGTGTATGCAGCAGGTGTGTTTATGGTGAACTGGTTTGTTCCGTACGCCAATTACATGTACTTGATGGAAAAACCTCCAAGTCCGTCACCTTTTGATTGGTTTGGGCCGTGGCCATATTACATTTTTGTGCTTCAAGCGGTGTCACTTGTCGTCTTCTTAATCATGTATGGCGTTTACAAGTTGTTAAAGAAATCCGGTTCGACCCGTTCGCCGTGAAGATAGCGTTCCATGCAGGCGCTCGTCTGTCGCTTTAGGTTCGTGTTCACATAGCGATTTTGTCCTTCGTAGCGTCCGCAAACGTAACCATATTCGGAAAATGTCAAGTCACTGTCAATTTTGTAGACGCGAATCGATCGGGTTTGTTGTTCTTGCTTTAATGTTCGTAAATCTTCATGCACAAGTGCCAGTGCTTCATCAATAAGCGTCAAGTAGGGCTCGTGCAAGCTTAGAGACTGCTCTGCCTGAATGCGAGAGCGTTGAAAAGATTTGCGTACGAGCGGCAAAATAACCGCATAATGAATCAGCGTTAGCTCATCCTTAGTGACAGGCATCATCGCACCTCCTAAACCGAGTATATGCTCAGTATACGAATGTGTGTTCGTGTTTACAACAAGAAAATGCAGGAAGAAGAAAAAAAGCATTCGGTTGATCGGAATGTTCTCTTAAAGAATTTAATAAGATACTAGAAACGTTTTTCAATAAACGTTTGGAATTGTCAAAATTCGGGTATTGACTCTCAAGGACGAACGCTTCATAATACGTAAATAATACGATGAGTTATGGGAGGGAGCAGCAATGGCAGGTTCAACTTACGAGAATGAACTCTTTGAGAAACTGAAAATGATCCGTCAGGGGTACAGGGCACCTAGACAAGTGTTACAGTCGCTATACGCACGTATGATGTTGGAGTATTCTGTATATGAGTTTACAAAGGCTCGCTATGAACGACTCATTGATGAAGCTCTCGATCAAAAAGATGAAGACGCTTTTACGACACTCACAACAAAGTATAATGAATGGATTGTTAAATATCAGACAGGTAACACAATATCCGAGCATGGGTACGAATTAGAATGTAATTTCGAAGACGGGAAACCTCCAATCAGTGGCTGATTTTTCAGCTGCTGGTTTTTTGTTTTTCGCGTCAATATCTAGTATACTAATAATAGAAGAAGTGTCCTCAGGAGGTATAGAATCCGTTGATTTTATCAGATACAACCATTAAGAATATGATGGCTCAACAAGAACTAATGATTGAGCCCATTGACGATGCGCAAATTCAGCCTGCGTCGGTCGATATCCGTCTTGGAAATCACTATTTGAAGATTGATGAGAATGCCATTGAATCGATCTCTTTAGATACTCCCGCGCAATATGTTGAATTTGAAGCAGACGAAGTAATCATCCCCCCGAACTCATTTTTACTCGCAACAACTCGAGAGTACATAAAGCTCCCGAACGACTTAACTGCGTTTGTTGAAGGAGAAGTTCGATCGGTAGAATGGGATTATTTATTCAAAATGCAGGATGGGTGGACCCGGGCTTTGAAGGGAGATCACGCTAGAGTTGTTCAATGCAAACCGTTTGCCCATTCGCCTCATCTCAGGGCGAAGAATTGCACAACTCGTATTTGCTCGCATGGACCAGAATGCAGCGTCTCCATATGACGGAAAGTATCAGAAACAAAGAAAAGCCGTCGGTAGCCGTGTTTACAAAGATATTAACTAAAAAGGATGGCCGCTTCTTGATGAAGCGGTTTTTCTTAAATCTGACAGAATGGGGATGAGAATATGTATGATGTACGCATTGAAAACGGCCTGATCGTCACCGGAAACGAAACCTTTCCGGGAACGATCTACATAAGTGATAAGAAGATTGCGGCAGTCACAAGTCCAGATGATGTGCGAGAAGCGGGAGAAGTTATTGATGCCACAGGTCATCACGTACTTCCAGGACTCATTGATACACACGTTCACTCCAGAGATCCAGGACCGACGCATAAAGAGGACTTCTTCACTTCTACACAAGCTGCTGCAGCAGGTGGAATTACAACACTGTTTGAAATGCCGAATACAACACCGCCGGTAAAAGATGCTCCGACATTTGACGCGCAAGTAGAGAATCTTACGGGCAAAGCACTTATTAACTTTGGTTTATGGGGGATTTGCCTCGGACGCTAAACCGCGAACAAATTCCAGATATGCATGAAAAAGGTGTAATTGGATTTAAATACTTTTGGGGTTACGGCATTCATCAGGAGACGTATCAGCTTCTCTACAATGTTGATGATGCGGATGAGTCGATTATCCACCGTTTGATGACGGCGAGGTGTATCAAATGATGAAAGAAACCGCAAAAACGGGACAAGTGTTTGCTGTACACGCAGAGAACCATGAGTTAATCCGGCAATTAAGCGAAGAGAAAGACCTGAAGATGAATCATACGACGCATTGCTTCGGTCCAGACCAGCAGTTGCAGAAACGCTTACTGTTGATACAGGCATTACACTTGCCAAGGAGAGCGGGTTCATTTTCATGTTTTGCACGTATCGGCGAAAGAAAGTGTCGAGTCGGTGCGAAGAGCACAAGCAAACGGGCAACATGTGACTGTAGAAACATGTCCTCATTATTTGTTTTTAACGAATGAAGATTATGAATCGGTAGGACGAGATATGAAAATCTTTCCACTCGTTAAAGAGAAGAAAGATCAAGACGCCATTTGGGCAGGAATTCAGGACGGAACGATTACAGTCGTCTGTTCAGACCATGCTCCGCACACAGCGGAAGAGAAGTACGCAGGGAAACTGAGTGAAATTCCTGCAGGGATGTGTGGAGTGGAGACGTTAGCTCCACTCATGCTAAACGAAGTAAACACTGGACGGTTGACGATCAACCAAATCGTACAGCTTTTGAGCGAAAATCCAGCAAGGCTGTATGGCATTTCGCATCAAAAAGGCACTCTTCAACCAGGAACGGATGCCGATGTAACCATTGTTGATCTAAAGAAGACGAACACTATCCGCAAGGAACACTTGCATAGTAAAAGCAAGATATCTGCTTACGACGGCCGTGAGATTACGGGCTGGCCGGTGCGCACGATTATTGGCGGAAAAACGGTAATGGCAGATGGAGAAATTGTAGACAGTACACCGGCCGGCACGATCGTAACTCCGAGGAGGAATGCAAAATGAAAGATACAAGAGCACTGATCCAATCTCATCAATCGATCCGTAAATATGAAGATAAACGTGTAGACGATGCCATCATTAAAGACTTAATCGAGTCCGCTCGCTGGGCACCAAGTTCTCACCATGTACAGGCATACACAATCATTCGCGTGACGGACCATGAGAAAAGAAAAGCACTAAAAGAGGTAGCAGGGGGACAACCGTGGGTGGAAGCGGCTCCGGTATTTCTTGTTTTTACCGCAGACTGGCACAAACATAAGATGAATAATGAAAAATGGGAAGCGCCGATGCAGATGGAAGAGACCGAGAATGTGATTGTCGGAGCCGTGGACGTCGCATTGGCTGCACAAAACGTGTTGCTCACCGCACGTTCGTATGGCCTCGGCGGTGTGATGATTGGCGGAATAAGAAATGACCTTCATGAAGTGGCGCGAATTCTGGAATTACCATCGTACACATTTCCAGTCATGGGATTATGCCTCGGCTATCCAGACCAGGATCCAGGGCAAAAACCGAGGTTTCCTGTTGAAGTCGTACTTCATGAAGATCGTTATGAAGCATCCCGCATCCATGAAGGATTGGACCAATACGAGCAAGAGACGAGCGAATACTATAAAAATAGGACCAACGGCAAACGTACCGAAGGTTGGGGAGAGAACATGGCGAACTATCTAAACAAGCCCCGACGTCAACAAGTGACAACCTTCCTAAAAGATCAAGGGTTCACATTGAAATAAGACACATGGCGGTCGTTACATCTTACAATGTAACGCCGCCATCAATACTTAAAATTGTGCCGGTGATGAACTTTGCGTCATCAGAAGCAAGAAAAGCATAGCCGTTTGCGACGTCTTCTGGACTGCCTAGTCGTTTTAACAAGGCGTTTTCTTTCATTTTAGTTAGCACTTTTTCAGGCATCTTATCAACCATAGGTGTTGAGATAAACCCAGGAGCAATCGCGTTTACGCGAACATTATAGCGCGCCAGTTCCTTTGCCCACGTTTTCGTCATCCCATTCACACCCCATTTACTTGCAGCATAATTGGATTGTCCGAAATTGCCAAATGTACCGACGACTGAAGAGGCATTTAAGATCACGCCAGACTGCTTAGCTTTCATGATCTTCGCCGCTGCTTGAGCAACGATAAACACCCCTTTTAGGTTCACGTTCATTACCTGATCCCATTCGTCTTCCGTCATTTTAGTGAGCAGGGCGTCTTGAGTAATACCGGCATTATTAATAACGACGTCAACTGAGCCAAACCGCTCGAGCACACGCTCCATAAGATTGTTCACACTGTCATACTTGCACACATCGGTTTGAACACCAAGTACTTCAGCGCCTGTCTGTTCAAGTTCTAGTACAGCAGATTTCACATCAGCGGCGTTTAGGTCGGCGATCACTACTCGTGCCCCTTCATTGGCAAACTTTAAAGCGGTCGCTCTCCCAATACCTCGTGCGCCTCCCGTAATAATCGTTGTTTTGTTTAATAGTTTCATAAGGATCGTACTCCTCCTATCGTCCGATGAAATGGTAAGCGTTTACATAAATGGATGGCTGTCCGTTTTTTGTGACGAAAAACGAGCATGAAGAACTGAGGTCTTCATGCTCGTTCATTTATTTATGCTTTGTAATAGTTGGCAAATAATTGGTGATTCTTCTCTGATACATCGTAAAAGCCGTTTTGTGTCTTTTTCATTTGCTCTGTGAAATCATCAAAAAGAGGCTGAAGGTCTTCACGATTCTTCTGTTGTTGCGACACACTTTTCTTCATTGCATCATGCATTTGTTCTTGTGAGCGTGTAAACAATGTGAACATTTCACGATACGGCGTATACGTTAACTGCCCAAAACGATTCGCAACTTCTTCGAAACGTCCATTCCATTGTTCGTACACACGTTTTGCTTCATCGCCACTCGTATTAGCCAGGTTTTCTTTTACTTGGTCGTTCACTTCGTCAGCACGCTTTTTGCTCTGTATGCACTTTATTCATGTTCGTTTGGAATGACTTCCACAAGTCTTGTTGTTGTTCCATTGCGCGAAGCGTCAAGTTCTCTGCTTCCTTTTGACTTGAATACACCATGTGCATGCTGTTTTTCCATGCATCCCATGTCGCATCAATGAACGTAGCAACAGGTTTCTCGGTTTGCTTTTTAGCCGTTGTAGCCATTATTTACTCCTCCTATAGAATTTCTCTGTATTGTGATGCAGGTCATCCTGCAGGGTCACTACTGATCGTCGTCGTTTTTTTTGTCTAGGGGGGAAAATCATATTTGTATACATTGAAAAGAAGCGATCGAGCATTGATTGATATTGTTCCAATGAGTCTGCCCATAATGATAAATACTCTTCCCCCGCGTCGGTGAGAGAATAGATTCGTTTGGCAGGGCCTCCCGCTGACGTGTCCCATTCCGATTTGATCATGTTGTCTTTTTCTAGTTGTCGCAATGTCCGATACACATTCCCTTGGTCTACAGAACGCATACCAAACTCTGAGAGTTGCTCAATAAGCTTGTAGCCGTGTAAATCCCAGCCACGAAGGCTTAGCAGTAACATGGGGACCATTAAATTCTTAGGTGCATTTGTTTTTACTTTGTCTTCTCGTTTGTCTTTTTCCGTCATGTGAACACCTACTCAATTAACTTTTTCACTTAAGTGTAATTTACACCTATATGAAAAGTATGTCAAGAAGAATTGAGGAAATCGTTCGAAAAAGCAAAATGCTTATTTCTTATTTTTTTATAAAGGGATTGAAGGATTTGTGTCGAAAGTTATACGTACAAGAGGGTGTATGGATGCCTTAGGAATAGAAAATACTGACGCCGTTTACAGGAGGTGACAATATCCGACAAATTATCCGAAAATAATTACAATTATAAATAGAAAGAAATTGATGGGAGATTTCCTTACCGAAGAATTGAATTTAAGGAGGCAGGAGAATGGCGGATAAAAACGGATTTGATCCCTTTGACATGTGGAAGAACCTGTATCAACAGTATGATCCTACTGGAGTGGCATCCTGGATGAGAAGATGAGAGAAGAGCAATTTTCAGAATGGATGGGCACAACGCTTGAAATGAATCTTTTGTACAAGAAAATGATGGATGAAACGATGAGTCGTTACTTGGAACAAGCGAATGTCCCAAGTGTCGATGATTTATCCAAGGTTTCTAAACTGATTATTAACGTAGATGAAAAAGTGGATCATCTGGATGATCAATTGCAAGATATGAACCTGACTGCAGTAAAGTCAGACATAAAGAGGGAAATTACGAAACTTAAAACAGAAATGAAAGGGTTAGATGAAAAGATTGACACAATTTTAAAGCATGTACAGTCCGGTGCAAGTGAAGCAGCAGCAACTTCAGGCAAATCCTAAACAACGTTCAAGTTGAATTAAAGGAGATGAAGATCTTTGGCAGACCTCAAAAATAAAGTAGCCATTGTAACGGGCGGTGCAAGAGGAATTGGTGCAGCCATTACGAGAGAATTAGCAGATAACGGTGTTCGGGTCGTCATCAATTACAATACGAGCCAAGGCCCATCTGAGAAGCTTGTGCAAGAAATTAATGATTCGGGTGGAGAGGCTTTGGCCGTCAAAGGCGACGTGTCAAACGTAGAGGATGCCAGCAAAATTGTCGAAGCGGCTGTGAATACGTTCGGTCAGCTAGACATACTTGTTAACAATGCCGGAATTACCCGTGATTCAACGTTTAAGAAACTTTCTGAAGAAGATTGGTCAGAAGTTATTAACGTAAACTTGAACAGTGTGTACAATACGGTGTCAAAATCCTTGCCTCACTTACTTGAATCTGAGTCAGGAAGAATCATTAACATCTCCTCGATTATCGGGCAACAAGGTGGGTTTGGACAGACGAATTATGCAGCGGCAAAAGCAGGTATGATTGGCTATACGAAGTCGCTTGCGTTAGAACTTGCCCGAAAAAACATTACAGTAAATGCAGTGTGCCCAGGATTTATTGAGACAGAAATGGTGCAAGAAATGCCAGAAAAGGTGCTCAATCAAATCGTTTCTAGCGTGCCAGTACAACGACTAGGCCAAGCGCAAGAGATCGCAAGAGGTGTAGTATTCCTCTGCAAAGACGGAGAGTATATTACAGGTCAACAACTCAACATTAATGGTGGCTTGTACATGTAAATGTTCTAGAAACGCTGTTATGGAAAGGGTGATCGAATGACTATAGAGAATAACCAATGGCTAACGGACCAAATGCCCGCATCATTTTCACGATTTAAACGTGCCCTTGAAGTCCTCACAACGGATGCGGATCCACAAGTCGGTCCAACTCCTAAGGAGAGCATTTGGACAAAAAACAAAGCGACATTGTATCGATACGTACCCCCTGTAGAGCGAGAGCATTCTGTTCCGTTGCTGCTCGTTTACGCGTTGATTAACAAACCGTACATTTTAGACCTTACAGAAGGAAATAGTCTCGTTGAATATTTAACAAACAAAGGTTTTGATGTGTATTTGCTGGAGTGGGGAACGCCAGGGATGGAAGACCGACACATGAAGCTTGATGATTATATTGTCGACTACATTCCGCGAGCTGTCCGAAAAGTGCTTCAAAAATCAGGCTGATGAGTGCTCGATTCTCGGTTATTGTATGGGGGGAACGATGACCTCAATTTTTGCTTCTCTATACGATGATTATCCGATTCGAAACCTTATTTTTATGACGAGTCCATTTGATTTTTCTGATACAGGGTTGTACGGTTCATTTTTAGATGACCGCTATTTTGATGTCGATCATGTCGTTGAAACATTAGGTTTAGTGCCTGGCGAGATGATTGACTTTGGCAATAAGATGACGAAGCCAATCGCCAACTTCTACGGACCGTATGTGAATCTCGTTGATCGTGCGGACAATGAAACGTTCATCCAAAGTTGGAAATTGATGCAAAAGTGGGTAGCTGACGGGGTTCCTTTCCCTGGAGAGGCTTACCGGCAATGGATACGTGAATTTTACCAACAAAATAAGCTCATTCAAGGAACACTTAAAGTAAGAGGCCGTACGGTCGACTTGTCGAACATTAAAGCAAATGTGCTCAACATTTCCGCGGGCAGAGACCATATTGCCCAACCTGCTCAAGTAGAGGCGTTAATGAACAAGATCTCTAGTAAAGATAAGCGTTATGAAGAAATGCCAACAGGGCATGTGAGCGTGATCTTTGGACCTAAAGCGGTAAATATGACGTATCCAACTGTAGGCGATTGGCTTGCAGAACGCTCAAATTAAAACAATAAGAATAAACCAGCCCTTGTTAGGTAGACAAGGGGCTGGTTTATTGATGTGTAGGTTAGAGACTAAATTTATTCTCGAGTATAGAGCACGCTGCAATTTGCAACAGAAAATTCATAATTTCTCTGCACAAGTCAAACTGCCGCGGCGTTAACGTGTGAAAATGGTGATGTCTTCACTTATTGAGAGGCCGCTTTATTGCTGCGATGTTCGTTGAGAAAGTTAAGGAGAACACGGTTGTATTCAGCTGGACACTCTACATTAGGCGTATGTCCACATTGATCAAACGTATGCATTTTGGAAAAGGGTGCGGCTAGACTCATCGTCGTTGCATTTAAATAGGGGGTAATGCGATCGTTAAGCGATGCGATAATAATGATTGGCTTCGGACAGAACATTAACGTCGAGAGATAATTAATGCCTACACCGCTTTTCGCCGCTTTTAAATACGTTTTGCGGTTAAGCTTAAAATAGAATGAGTGAATATCGTGGAAAAGTTTCTCATTTTTGGCATCGTACATGCATTGTTTAATCATATGCTGCTCATATAGATCATCGCTCATTTTGGCGAGGTTTTTCTTTCCTTCTGACAGCGCGTAAAGGCCTGTCATTCTCGGAATGTAAGAAGAGGTGTTACTAAGAATAAGTGACTGGACGATCGCCGGCTTCGTTTTGACGATTTCTTGGATGACAATGCCTCCGAGTGATAATCCACAAAAGTGTGCAGCGGATATGTCCAGTTGTTCGAGTAAATGAATGATGTCTCGTGCAAATGTTTTTATCGTAATGTCATCATCAAATGATGAATCTCCATGTCCGCGAAGGTCAGGGGCGATTACACGAAAGTTTTTCGATAGTTCAAATTGGTATTTCCAAGATTCCTTGCGGCTACCAAGACCGTGAACAAGTACAAGAACATCGTTGTTACGCTCACCAATATCAATATATGAGTACAAGAACAACTCCCTCCTCCGTACTTACAAGCCGTATATATTCTCGCCATTAAAAACGATAAATAAACAAAAAGATAATAGTGAAAGCGATTACAATTTATGCTTTCTAAGAGCAGTGTATGCAAAACATGTAACTGTGCATCATCATTTGTGGAGAGAAGGCGAAATGTTGTCCGTGTCTTATGGGGAAAAGGAACAAGGGCGGAGAGGAGAACGGACGAGGAGCACAAAAAAACCTACGGTCTCCAACGGATGGAAACCATAGGCATCGCTCATTCTCATTTTTTAATTGAAGTCGGTCGTTTTGTGTTCTTTACGCTTCTGGTTCAAGTAGTAGACGAATGCCGCGAGGCCGTACATGCCTCGTAAGTCTTTGTTGTCTGTCATTTTGGCTGCCTGGTTCGTTTGTGATCTCATGCTCTCTGTCATATCAACAAGACTGGAGGATAATTTGCGGGACGCCTCACCAGCATCTTGGACCATACCAAAGATTGGGTTTAGTGTCTTAATCTTTTCGTTTAGGTCGAGAATGGTTTCGTTCGTATTATGCAAAATAATGCCGGTTTCTTTACTAATTTCATCCAATTGGTCTGGGAGCTTCCCGACCGTTTCTCCTGTTTTTTGGAGCACAACACTTAAGTTGGATAATACTTTTCCAAGAAAAATGACCAACACGGCAAATGCGATAGCGGCAACGAGTGCTGCAATTCCTAGTAAATCCATTTCTGTTCTCCTTTCTCACATCATGTACTTGGCATGTGACGCTGAACTTCGTTAATCAGATCAGCAATAAATTGTCCGACAAGAGGCCAACTCGCTGCTTGTGTGGCTATGTAGGCGAGTAGGGCCAGGACAGCGGCGGTCCCAAGCGTGAGTCCGACGCCTCTGGCTACCCCTGCAATGATGTTTACCTTAATCACTTCTTTTTTGTCATTAAATGATAGGCGATATCTTTTAAGCGAGCGCTTGTCGTCATCTCTTCCATTTTATCAATTAATCGCTCAAGTTTCTTGATTTTTTCTTCCTGTTCTTGCTGATTACGTTCTTTATCTGGCAGCCTTTTCATTCAGTGTCCTCCTACTCGTTTTGACTGGCGTACAAGTTGTCAGACGCTTGGGCTGCATGGATGTCTTTCTCAGTAAGTTGACCCTGGTCTACGGTTGTCCATTTTACGGTTACATTCGTGTGATCGATTGTGACATGTGGGTGATGTTGAACGGCTTCGGCATATCTGGCAACGTTCGATACGAACGTGATGCCGACCAAGTAAGCGTCAAACCCGTACGTTTTCTCGATCGTCTCCTCTTGTAACTCCCAGCCATTTAACTGGGCAACTTGTTCTTTTGCTGTACTCATACAAAAAGCACCTCCAAGTGATTGACTACTTGTCTATACCCAATCCATTGGAGGGAACAAACCTCCTCTTAAATAAGGGTTTGTTGTGCATGGTACAAGCGGCTGTAGTGACCGCCTTTTTGCAACAACTGTTCGTGACTGCCTTCTTCAGCAATCCCATCTTTTGTGACGACAACGATGCGATCAGCATGACGAATGGTTGCCAATCGATGCGCAATGACTAGCGTCGTTCTACCTGTAGAAAGTCGTTGTAGTGCTCGTTGAATGGCAGCTTCAGTTTCTGTATCAAGGCAGAAGTTGCTTCATCAAGAATGAGAATAGGAGGGTTTTTCAAAAACATGCGAGCAATGGAAAGACGTTGTTTTTGTCCTCCAGATAATTTAACCCCTCGTTCACCAACGATCGTATCTAATCCGTCAGGTTGTGAGTAGACAAACTCTTCAAGCTCTGCGAGACGGGCAGCATCCATCACTTCTTCATCAGATGCGTCAAGGTTTCCATATCGGATGTTATCTCTAAGGCTGCCGGAAAACATGAATACATCTTGTTGAACCACGCCAATTTGATGGCGAAGTGATTCCAACGTAATGGCGCTCAAGTCATGACCGTCAATCGAAATTGAACCAGAATCAATTTCATAAAATCGAGGGAGCAGACTGCACAGCGTTGTTTTACCTGCACCGGATGGCCCAACAAAGGCGATCGTTTCTCCTTGAGAAATTGTCAGGTTTATATTTTCAAGAACAGGTTGTTCTTTAGTGTAGCCGAAGCTCACATCATTATATTCAATGTTTCCTTTTAACCCAAACCGGTCATTTGCTTCTGGGTGATCGTCAATCTCAGGTTCTGTGTCCATAATGGCGATGTAACGTTTAAATCCGGCGTATCCTTCGGGTAGCTTTCAATGATGCATTAATCTTCTCAATTGGTCGAAAGAAGATGTTCGTAAGAAGAATAAATGCCATAAAATCACCGACAGATAGCTGGTTTTGTAGCATAAAGTAAGCGCCTGCGAGTAGTACAAAAAGGGTCATAATTCTCATCATCATGTAGCTTAAGGAATTATTAATACCCATAATGCGGTAGGAGCGAATCTTTGCTTCTTTGAAATTCTCATTATCTTCTTTAAACAAATCTTGTTCGTGTTTTTCATTCGCAAAAGCTTGTACGAGTCGGATGCCGCCGAGTGTGTCTTCAACTCGTGCGTTAAAGGCAGCCATCCTGTGGAACATGACGCGCATCGCTCCTGACATCTTTCGATTACAAAAAATGACGACCCAAGCGAGAAACGGTACGACAATAAACGTAAGGACAGCCAATTGCCAATTGATGTAGAGCATAACCCCAAATGATCCAAACAATGTCATGAGTGCGGTGAAGACATCTTCAGGGCCATGGTGGGCAACTTCACCAATTTCAAACAGATCATTCGTAAGGTTCGACAATAAATGTCCAGTTTTATTGTTATCATGATAACTGTATGAAAGTTGTTGAACGTGTTGAAATAAATCTCTTCGCATGTCTGTTTCAATGTTAATCCCGAGAATATGTCCCCAGTATGTAACGATGTAATGAGCACCCGAATTAAATATGTAAATCAAGAACAAAACTGCGCAAGCAATAATAATGACCGTAATATTCCCTTGAGGTAAAAGTCGGTCTACGACTTGATTGACAATGATCGGAAATGCCAGCTCAAGCAACGATACGAAGATCGCGCTTATAAAGGTAATCATGAATAACTTCTTATAAGGCCGATAGTAGGTAAAAAAACGTCGAAGCATAAGTGCCTCCTTATCAATTGATAATCATTTTCAATTACTCATCTATTTTATGTAAACGTCTGAACAAAGTCAATGTATGAATGAAAATCAAGGAATAAATTATGACATTGACGTTTGTGTCGGATTTTTTTACACTTTAAGTAATGGCAGTTGTTATTAGGATCAGGTGCCATAAAAGCAAAGAGCTTTTATTCAGCTTTTTGCAGCGGACGAATTGAACCCGGTCCGATACTAGAAGGGAGCTTCATGAGTATGATGAATAAAGTCTTAATAGCGAATCGCGGGGAGATTGCGGTTCGAATTATTCGTGCTTGCCGAGAAATGAACATTGAAACGGTAGCGGTGTATTCGGAAGCCGATCGCGAATCGTTACATACGGTGATGGCGGATGAAGCGTATTGTATTGGTCCACATGCTGCAGCAGAAAGTTATTTAAAAAAGACGAATATTATTGCGACGGCGCTGAAAACAGGGTGTGATGCCATTCATCCTGGCTATGGCTTTCTCGCTGAGAATGCGGAGTTTGCGAGATTTGTGAAGATCACGGTCTCGTGTTCATTGGCCCGTCTCCAAATGCCATCAATAAAATGGGTGACAAAGCAATGGCAAGGGATACAATGAGAAACGCAGGTGTCCCGATTGTTCCAGGTAGTGATGGGCTTGTTGAGGATGATGATGAAGCTGTTTTGATTGCAGAGAAAATTGGCTATCCTGTCATCATAAAAGCAACCGCTGGTGGTGGTGGCAAAGGGATGCGCGTTGCCTATCATCAAGAAGAGTTAGAGCGCTCACTGGCGATGGCAAAACGGGAAGCGTTGGCGAACTTCGGAAACGGCGGTATTTATATTGAGAAGTTTATTGAAGAGCCAAGGCACGTTGAAATTCAAATTGTAGGGGACCGTTTTGGCAATGCCGTACATTTCGGCGAAAGAGATTGCTCAATCCAGCGCAGGCACCAGAAATTGATTGAAGAAGCTCCTTCCCCAGCATTAAACGAAGACATTCGGGAGAAAATGGGCCAAGCAGCCGTGTCTGCTGCTAAAGCGGTCTCGTATTGTGGTGCGGGTACGGTTGAGTTTTTGTTGGACAAACATAAAAACTTTTACTTCATGGAAATGAACACGAGAATTCAAGTGGAACATCCAGTCACTGAAGAGGTGACCGGAGTGGACCTGATTAAAGAACAGCTGCATGTTGCGAATAAGCAGCCAATTTCGGTATCGCAGGCTGACATCCGTGTTCAAGGCCATTCAATTGAGTGTAGAATTAATGCAGAGAATGCGAAGAAAGGATTCAGACCTTCACCAGGAAAGATTTCCATGTGTGTACCACCTGGAGGGCCTGGCGTCCGAGTAGATAGTGCGGCGTACACGGGTTACACCATTACTCCTCACTATGATTCAATGATTGCCAAACTGATTGTACGCGCCAATTCAAGGGAAGAAGCAATTCAGAGAATGAAGCGTGCGCTTTCAGAATTTGTTATTGAGGGAGTCGACACAACCATCCCATTCCACTTGAATCTCATGGATCATGAAGTATTTAAATCAGGTGAATTTGATACGAGTTTCTTAGAAAAATATACAGTCTAACAAAAGGAGCACGACCATGTATACGATCAAGGAAATTAAAGAACTCATTGAGGCAGTAGATACGTCGAGCTTAACGGAGCTTGAGCTGAAGTCTGATAATGACACGTTTATTACCCTGCGAAAACAGACGACTGTGGTTGAACAAGCACCTGTCGTGTCCCATGTACCGAGCGTCCAGCAAAGTGGCGGGGGCAGTGACCAAGTTGTGACTCCGAGTACTGACCAACAGGAAAAACAAGAGCCGACGAAACCAGCGGTGAGTGAAAACACCGAACAAATTACGTCGCCAATGGTTGGAACGTTTTACCGAGCGTCATCTCCTGATGCCGAACCGTACGTCAAAGTTGGGGATTCAGTAAACAATGAATCGATTGTTTGTATCGTTGAGGCGATGAAGCTCATGAACGAATTGGAAGCAGAAGTGTCTGGTGAAATCGTTGAGGTTCTCGTTGAAAACGGCGAACTCGTAGATTACGGACAACCTCTATTTCTTGTAAAAGCGTAAATGGGTAAAAATAGAAGAATTTGTACACTATACGTAGGAGCGACATACTGTCGCTTCTTTTTTCTATCCGACATTACGGGGTGAATGTGTACAATGGAGATGAATGACGCGGTAGACAAATTAAATAATCGCAAACAGTTTATTGAAGCAGGGGGTGGCGAGTCCCGAGCCAAAAGCCAGAAAGACCGCGGGAAGCAAACGGCTCGAGAACGCATCGATCAACTGGTTGACACGGGGACGTTTCATGAGTTGTATCGTTTTCATTCTGATCAAACTCCGGAGTTGAAGGCGTTGTTACGGGTACAGCAGAAATCCACGGAAGAGATGTGTGCGTGTTTGCCCAAGACTTTACTGTTAACGGTGGGTCATTAGGAAGATGCATAGCTTAAAGATTACGAAACTCATGGATTTAGCGATGCAAGTCAGCTGTCCGATTATCGGCTTGTGTGACTCTGCAGGAGCGCGTATTCAAGAAGGCGTTAGTGCATTGGAAGGGTACGGGCAACTCTTCTATAGAAATGTTCAATACTCTGGGAAAATCCCACAAATCTCTGTCATTATGGGCCCTTGTGCCGGAGGTGCTGTTTATTCTCCAGCATTAACAGATTTTGTTTTTATGGTGAAACGAACCTCCCATATGTTTTTAACTGGAGGGAAGGTGCTGAAATCGGTCGGAGGCAAAGAAGTCAATCATCATGATCTTGGTGGAAGTGAGCTTCATGGGAAGCGTAGTGGCGACGTCCACTTTATTGCTGATAATGAAGAAGAGTGTCTACAAGAAGTGCGTAAGTTACTCGCATATTTACCGCAAAACGCCACTTCACCGTGCCCGAGCGCTCCAGCTAAGAGAAAAACGGGGGTCCGGCAACAGTTGCGTGACATTGTCCCTGTGGATCAAAAAAAAGTGTATAACATGAAATCTGTCATCCAAGCGGTGTTTGATGCGAATTCATTTATGGAAGTGCAACGAGAGTTCGCGATGAACATGGTCGTTGGCTTTGCTAGATTGCAAGGGGAAACCATTGGTATTGTTGCGAACAACCCAAAAGTGAAAGCCGGGGCCATCGATATTAATGCGTCGGACAAAGCGGCAAGGTTTATCCGCTTTTGCAATTGTTTTCAAATCCCAATTGTTACGTTTGAAGATGTGACAGGGTTTATTCCAGGTGTTGAGCAACAAGAATCTGGAATCATACGTCACGGGGCGAAATTGCTGTATGCTTATGCGGAGAGTGGTGTGCCTAAAGTGACAGTCATCATTAGAAAAGCTTACGGAGGTGCGTATGTAGCATGAACAGTAAAGCGATTGGTGCGGACCTTGTATACGCTTGGCCGATTGCAGAAGTGGCTGTAATGGGTGCTGAAGGGGCCGTAGAAGTGCTTTACCACCGGGAGTTGAGTGAGTCTGAAAACCCAGAGCAATTACGCGAAGAAAAGATAAAGGCGTACAAAGAGGAGTACATGGATCCTACTATGCTGCCCTTTTAGGTCAAGTGGATGACATTATTGATCCAATGGATACACCAGACACACTCGCTCAGGCGCTTCGAGTGTTACGCAATAAAAAAAGACCAGCGACGAACTATGGAAATATGCCGTTATAGAGTGCTTGCAATTATCATCGTCATTACACCACTACAACCGACAAACAAGGATAATCCGTTTGCGAGTTGTACGCCCCCATTCCGGTGCTCAAGTAAAAGCAAAGCACGGTCAACGATAAAAAAGAGAATTGTCGCGACTACGGCGAGGATCGTAATGTCAATGTTCACGGTAAATACATAAACAAAGAAACCGCCCATCATATGAATGCTAAGTGAAATGGTTTCTTGGAAGTGGTTGTAATGCTTGGCAATCCAGTCGGCCATGAATGACAAAAAACCGCCGTAAAACACAATTGGGATCATCGAAAAGAACCCATAAACTGTATAGCTGTGTAACACTTGCGTCACTTGACCCGCGCCACTTGTCATCTCTAAAGGGAACAACAGTCCTGTTAAGAAAATGAAAATGGCCCATACCGCAAGTGCAGTTGAGAACTTATGCATGGGAGTCACCTCTTTGTGTTTACTTATCCACATACCGCAGTTAGGTAGTATATCTATAACCTCTTTTTAAGCAATTGAAACAAAAATCAAGAAAAGGAGAAGTGAGCGATGCAACTCATTGTCTACATGCACCCGACAACCGACAGCTTTAACGGGCAAGTGCTACAAAAGTACGAGGAACAATGGAGACAACGGGGTGAAGACGTCGTCATACGTAATTTATATGCACAATCGTTCGACCCCGTTCTCGGTCTTGAAGAGTACACGAACTCCCTTTCTTCTTCCTATCCGGCAGAGATGAAAGAAGAACACGCACTGTGGCGAAGCGCCACCGCTGTTACACTCATCTATCCAATCTGGTGGGGCAGCTTTCCTGCAATCGGCAAAGGGTATCTTGACCGGGTTCTCTCTTATGGATTTGCGTATGAACTTGACGGAGAAACGCCGATCCCAAAAATGAATGAAAAACCACTAGGTATGATCTATACGACGGGTTCACCAACATCATCATGGGCCAAAAAAGAAAAAGCATGTGTAGAAGGAATTGTGAAAGCAAGTATCGCTGATTTTTGTGGATTTAAGATGGTAGAGCCTTTACACTTAGGATATGTTGTCCAGGCCGACCAAGACGAACACGAGGAGATGCTCGAAAGCGTCAGGCGATATGTTGAGAAGTTTCGTGATAAGGGGGATGTGTAATGAAATATGCAATGGTTTCGTATAAAGGAGAGCGTGAGCTTGTCGTTCAAGTGGCGAACGAAGATCGCTTGTTGCGATTGAAAGCGGCGTTCCAACAATTTGCACCTGAAGAAGAGTGCCCAAATGATTTGATTCAGTTCATTCATAAAAGTGAGACACTTATTGATCGTACTGCTGACGTGTTACGACAAGCAAATGAAACACTAGACGGTCACTTTTGGATAAACGAAGAATTTGAGTGGTTAGCGCCGATCCAATCACCACCCAAGAATATATTATGTGTAGGAAAGAATTATGCGGCTCATGCGATTGAAATGGGTTCTGCTAAAGATATCCCTGAACATCCATTGATCTTCACAAAATCAGAAAATACGATCAACGCGCACAAACAACCTGTGCCCCTTCATGAGCAAGTGACCGATCAAGTAGATTATGAAGGAGAAGTTGCCGTCATTATCGGCAAAAAAGCTCATGCTATTCAAAAGGAAGAAGCGTGGGACTACGTGTTTGGATTTACGTTATTGAATGACATCACCGCTCGTGATCTGCAAGCTCGACACAAACAGTTTTATTTAGGGAAAAGTCTTGACGGTTTCTGTCCAATGGGCAGCAGTGTACTTAGCAGTGAACGGGAAGCGCTGCTACAAGATACCATCGTGACAAAGGTAAACGGTGAAATTCGACAACAGGCCCCATTAACGGATATGATTTTTGATATTCCTGAATTGTTGCATGTGATCACTAAAGGAATGACGTTACTGCCCGGTGATATTATTGCTACAGGTACACCGTCAGGCGTTGGAAAGGGCATGACCCCCCGAAATTTTTAGGAGAAGGCGACCACGTAAGTGTTCACCTGCCATCCATTGGAACACTCGAAAACACGATGATTCGATAAACTTTAAAGGACAGGGGCTGTCTCAAACGCTTTTACAGCAAAATCGGAGTACAGATTTTTGTATATCGTTTTAACGAGCAAGTCATTCGATTCATGGGAACGAAGCTTCGTAGGTCATAGAGTCCATGTAGGATGAACGAAAGAAATTCATTGGACGCTAGGATGTAGAGATTCCATCGTGATTTCATTCGAATAGATCGTAATGACAAAAGCGAAATCACTCCACTGGTGTTTATACTGGGCGGGGCAAGGCACGGTTCGTATTGTGCGCTAGTGGTCACTTTCTACGACCAAGTTTGCTCATTTAACGATTATAGCGCTCATTTTGTAAAAATTTGCGCGCAGATTGGACTATGCTGAACCCCCTAAATTGTGTCGGCCCCGCCGGCGGGGCCG
>NZ_BAWZ01000035.1:0-45958 GCF_000698105.1 Geomicrobium sp. JCM 19037
CGAGAAACAGACTGAAGAAATGGTGAGTTTGTTTGAGGAAGATGGGATGGTAGTTACGTATCCAGATCTAGAGCAATTTTCAAAGGCAGCTCAGCCTGTTATTGATGAATGGAGTGAACTAATTGGGGAAGACCTAGTGAGGTCTGCGTTAGAATTTGAAACAGAGTAGGGGGGAATCATATGAATAAAGGACTGCTGCTCTATCAAAAATAATAGAAAAAGTCAATCAAGGAATTGGTATGTTTATGGCACTCTTGTTGTTCTTGATGACCATTCTAATATTTTGGCAAGTGTTTGCCCGTTTTGTGATGGGATCCCCGCTATCATTTTCTGAGGAACTTGCACGGTTTATGATGGTATGGCTAGCTTTCTTAGGTTCTGCTTATGCATTTCGTTATGGATCGTTAATATCTATGGACTTATTGGTTGAGCTTTTTAAAGGGGTATGGCTGAAATGGCTATACGTACTTATCTACATGATAAGTATTGGCTTTGCTTTCATTCTAGTCGTCTATGGAATTGACATGATGATACGCGTGGAACCGCAAGTCGCACCCAGCACAAGGCTGTCCATGATGTGGCCGTATTTAGCTGTACCAGTCGGTGGGTTATTAATTTTTATGAATGCGCTTTCATTAATGATTGATACATTCAAAAAAAATTGATACAGAAAAAGTAGGTGATGAGGTATGAGTGCATTTTTAATTATTGTGTTGTTTGCCTTGTTTATAATTGGACTGCCGATTGCATTTTCACTCGGACTCGCTTCTTCATTAACTGTTTATTTCGGAGATTTGACACATATGGTTGTTGTCATCCAACAAACTTTTAATGCCATAAACTCCTTTACACTAATGGCTATACCCTTTTTCATTTTAGCAGGATATTTAATGCAGCATGGGGGAATCTCAAAACGATTAGTTGATTTTTCAGATTCTCTTGTAGGAAATATGTCGGGTGGTTTAGCGATGGTTGCTATACTTACATCGCTATTCTTTTCAGCAATTTCGGGATCAGGTGCGGCAACGACAGCTGCGATCGGTGCAATTATGATTCCTGCAATGGCACAAAAAGGGTATGATATTCGATTTGCAGCAGCTACACATTCTGCATCAGGGTCACTCGGTATTATACTGCCTCCGAGTATTCCTTTAATTTTGTACGGGGTTGCAGCAAGCGTATCTATTGGGGATCTATTTGTAGCTGCAGTAATCCCAGGGTTTATTGTTGCATTCTCTTTTCTTATTTACGCTTATATTTACTCCAAGAAAAAAGGTTATATAGGAACCGAGAAAAGTGGATGGCGAGAGGTTTGGATTACTTTCCGCAAAGCAATCCTTGCAATCTTAATGCCAGTAATCGTTTTGGGAGGCATCTATAGTGGAGTGTTTACTCCAACTGAGGCAGCTGTTATTGCAGTGGTATATTCATTTATCGTAGGGGCATTCATCTATCGTTCCATATCAATAACGAAGATGATTCAAGTCTTACGAGATTCCGCTGTAATGAGTGCGAATATTCTTTTGATTATTGGTACAGCGGGATTGTTTGGCTTTATCATGCAACGTTTGGGCATCCCAGATATGATTTCTGCTACATTCGTTGACAACATTAGTAGTGCGCTAATCTTTATACTCATTGCTACATTAATCATGTTAATCGTAGGGATGTTTATAGAGGCCGCAGCCGCAATTTTAATCTTTGTTCCGATTCTCCTTCCTGTTGCCGTTGAGTTTGGAATTGACCCTATACATTTTGGAGTCATAATGATCGTTAACTTAGCGATTGGGATGTTTACACCTCCTGTAGGTTTAAATCTGTTTGTGGCATCACAGATTTCCGGTATAGGAATTATACGTTTACTAAAGCCGATCGTTCCTTTCGTCATTATTCTATTAGTTGATGTATTATTAATTAGTTTCCTTCCAGTACTTTCACTATGGCTTCCATCAATTATGTAAATTAAGTTATTGGAGTGAAGACGAATGCATGAGTCCAGGCATATCTATGACCGTTTTAAGCAAATGGTTGATATACAAAAGAAGAAGGTCGCACTATCTTATAAAGATCAACAATATACGTACGAAGAGTCAAATAACATCGTCAATTCACTTGCGGAAAAAATGAAAAAAGATTGGGGTATCAAAGAAGGGGATGTTTTAGGGTTATTGATGCCTAATTCTATTGAATTTGTATTTTCACTTTTGGCAGGTTTAAAGCTCGGCGCGATAATTGCACCATTTAATATTCGCTTGAGTGAACAAGAACTTCGTCGAGTCGTAGAAGTAGCAGAACCTAAAAGAACACTGACCATAGAGGAGTACAAACCTTTTTATCAATATTTTCCCGATATTGAAATAGTTGGTAGTCTTCCTTCTCTAGATGGGAACAGTCATTTTACTGAGGAGGGTACTAGTAATCAAAAGAATGGTGCATTTCTGATCTTTACATCGGGAACAACAGGACCACCTAAAGGTGCGCTTATTCGTCATGAAGGGGTACTTCACGCGGTAAGAAGTTATCATGAGTGCATGGCTACATCTGATAATTCATCAACGTTAATAGCAGTTCCGATGTTTCATGTGACCGGTTTAATTGGTCAGCTCTTACATGTTCTATTAATAGGTGGGAAGGTACGTATTATGGAGAAGTTCAGCACAAATAAGATGCTAGCTGAATTGAGATCATTTCAGCCGTCGATCTTGTTTAACGTACCCACAATCTATCAAATGCTGATTCGAGAAATCAATTATCAATATACGTTTTCATTTGTTCAAACGGTTGCATATGGTGGAGCTCCTGCAGGTGAACAGATGATACACCAGCTTAAAATGCTATTCCCAAATGCTGAATTGCATAATACGTATGGTGCGACGGAGACGTCATCACCTACGGCAATTATGCCAATCGGTCGACAAACAGAATATATAAAAGCTGTAGGTAAGCCTATTTCTAAAACAAAGTTATGTGTAGTTGATGAACACGATAAAGAGGTAGAGATAGGTACAGCAGGGGAATTATGGATTAAAGGCCCATGTGTAATAGAGGAGTATTGGCGGAACGACGAAGCGACGAAAAAGTCTAAACAAAACGGGTACTGGAAATCAGGAGATTACGCCATGCTGGACCAAGAAGGGTACCTTTATATCCTAGATCGTAAAAAAGACACCATTAACAGAGGTGGAGAGAAAATTTACTCAACACAGATTGAGCAGATTCTTAATCTTCATGACGCAATTGAAGAATCTGCTGTCATCGGTATCCCTGATGAACTATTCGGTGAAAGAGTAAAAGCATTTGTTTCGCTAAAGTATGAGGCAGATATAACAGAAAAAGAAATTGTAACGTATGCTAAACAACATCTTGCACCATTCAAATTCCTGAAACTATAGAGTTTGTAAAATCTATTCCTAAAAATGCGAGCGGAAAGATATTAAAAAATGATATTTCAATATAAAGTAAAAGAAGCTCTGGTTTATGGAGCAACGAGTTAAAGCCTACCATTTAAAGAATTATAAGCTTTCACTCCAAATATTATAATTTGTTTGGGAATATAAAAAACAAGTATCTTTAAAATGCTTAATTTGGGAAGATTTAAGTGAAGTTTGGCTAGCCAAGCTAACCACATATACTATATCTTAAACTTTAACAAATCGATGATGTCCATGGTATTGGTCAATAAACTCAAAGTCAGTAGCTGCTCTTTTTAGTTCCTAATCTGGTAATGACAGCCGTAGCAGTTGTGTTATTGCTGGTAATCATTTCGTATCAGTAAGAAAAAGAAACGTCGTGCTGGATAGCTCGTCTCAAGTTAGTTCATAGATTGGATTTCGAGATATTTAATTATTAGCATAGCTCATATGGGTTGTGCTTTTTTTGGTTGTATCTAGAAATGTGTGAAGAAGCATGTAGTAGGGAAAGTGATGGTTAAGGTTTATATTCATATAATTCAAAAAATGGAGGTTTTATGCTATGCAATTTAAAGAATGGGAACAAGAACAGAAAACATTGCACTTGCTTACGCAAATGTTAGGGAAGTATAAAGTTGCGTTGGCGCACAAAGAACCTCAATGGGAGCATATTATTCTTGATATAACGGTTCAAGGTGTTTCGACGGGAATGTTGCATGATAAAGGCCAATCATTTTCTCTGTCAATCAATCTCGTGAACGATGAGATTGAAATTGTTACAACAGAGCAGTTTGTGACGATCTCACTTCAAGATGGTGTAACGATTAAAGAGTACTATGAATTGCTTCAGCAGAATCTGAAGGAATTAGGCGTTGATGTAGCGATTCATACGAGACCGCAAGAAATGGATACGACAACGCCTTTTGAAGAAGATACCTCGCATCACCATTATAGTAGCGAAGTTTCTCATAAGGTATTAAATTATTTTAAGTTGGCGCACACGGTAGAAACCGAGTTTTTGAGTCCATTAAGAACGAGAAAAATTAAGCCGGGGTTATTTTGGGGTACATTTGATGTGTCTTCGGCTCTTGTATACAACGCGCATGAGCCGTTTCCGGATGATACGAAGGTCATCGAACGAGCAGCTTTTGATGAGCCGATGATTGAGTTTGGTTTCTGGTTTGGGGACAAGAACTTTAGTGGGCCTACATTTTTTGTATTAGCGTACCCTTTTCCGTCGATTACATTTGAATGCGCACCGCCATTCCCAGACGGCAGCTACTTTGATGAAACGTTGATGGAATTTATTTTGGAACTGGGAGACGTGGATGGCGATGTGAACGCAAAAGTCGTCCAATTTTTTGAGCAATCTTATCACAGGCTGAAGGACTATTTAGAATGGGAGGGTTGTGAGCATTATCACCTTCCACTCAAGATGAAAGACAATCATCAAGATTAATATTTTGATGTCTTTCCTAGGCCGGTGAACCGGTCGAAGTTCTCCATAGGCATTGGACGTAGCTGAAAACGTTTGTTGCTTCCAAACAGCCGTTTATGGAGCAGGGCCAGCTTTTTACAGAAAATAAACGACCGTCTCCTTCCAAAACTGTTTTCATTTTTTCAAGATTGAGTCACACGCTTTGAAAAGAACAAGGTCGTGTAGTACAACATCCCAAGCCTAGAATCGAGTGAACAAAGGCGGTTCCCTTATGCGTCATCTTCTGAGACTTCCTCGAGTATGTCATCGCCATCTTGCTCTTCCAAGGTGACGTCACTTGGCAATACATCTTCTAGCGAGAAGAAACTCGGGTCGTCAAAATCAACATGTGTATCGAGCTGTACGACATGTATAGTGAATGTGTAATGGTCTGAGTCTTGAACCATTTTGACGGGTAGCAAATGGTCGACATCCAGCCATAATTCAGTCTCAGAAGATCTGGGACCTTCGATAAGCAAATAATAAACTTCTTTCTCGTCGTACTCATCTGTCTGGAAAACGGATACCTCATCTTCGGTCACGCCGCTGAGTGTATGACCAATGTAAGGGATCTCGCCTCGAAGGGAATCGGGTTCAACGATTGTGTTCGTATAAGCGACGTCACTGCCTTCTTCATAATAAAACGCTTGTTCGCCATCATATGCAGAATATTCTGTCACATTACTCTCGCTCGTTTGGTATTCTTTGCGGTTGAGTAACACGCCATGATCGTCTCGTTGTAAAAATTCTTCACCATACTCAGTTTCGGACGTTGAAAGAGTGATTTCATAGTGTAAACGATACGAATCAATATTCAGTGACGTGGAAGAAGCTTCAGACAATGCATCCCCAAGCTCAATGTCTGGACTTTCTTGTTCCTCCGAATTCTCTGCAACATCCGAACATCCAATGAGGAGTAGACTACTGCTCATTAACAAACCGAAGCGTAATTTTAAGATAAGCGCAAACCCTCCAGAAAAATATATATTTCATTTATTTTAAACTTTCCAAATAAAAAAATCAATCAAAAGCCTAATACGCGTAACTGAAGAAAGAGCCGTTTTTAACGGCTCTTTCCCCTCGTATTTAGTCGATAAGACCTTGCTCAATTAAAAAGTCCAAGGCAACATCATACGGATCTTCATCCTCGATATCAACGCGGTAGTTAAGCTCAGATATTTCTTCTACTGTTCCGTAACCTTCGAGTTGATTTAAGATCGGTTCAATTTCTGGGTGTTGTTCTAGTAAGAAGTTTGTGACGAGCGGTGCGGCTTGATAAGGAGGAAATAAATCCATATCATCCTCTAGTGCAACCATGTCGAACTCTACGAGTTGTGGGTCGGTAGAGAACACATCACTCACTTGGATGCTGCCGTTACTAATCGCTTGGTAACGGGTGGACACATCGATGGATGTTACATCTGTGAATTCAAACCCATACACGTCTTCAAATCCTGCGTATCCATCTTCACGGTCCATAAATTCAAATGTAAAACCAACACTTAAATCACTAGAGTGAGGCACTAAATCGGAGATCGCCTCGACGCCTAGTTCTTCAGCGAGATCTCTTGGCATCGCGAGGGCATACGTATTCTGAAAGCCCATTGGAGCTAGGAAATGGAAACCAAATTCTTCATATATTCCTTCTCTTGCTTGTTCGTAGGATTCTTCTTCATCATAGCTGAAATCTTCTTCGTTTAATAAATCTGCTAGTACTGTACCGCTAAACTCAGGATATATATCAACATCCCCAGAGATTAACGCGTTGAAGTTCACGTTCGTTGCCCCGAGTGGTGCCACAACATCAACGGTTAAATCGGTTTCTTCTTCAATGAGTATCTTATACATGTTCGCTAAGATTGGAGGTTCTGGTCCTAATTTCCCGCCTATAACGACATCAGGTTCATCTTGGAATAGCGAGATGACCGGTTGAATGAGTACGACGAAAAGGGCGATCGTAACAATACTTATGATCGGCTTTAAAGATCCACCTCGACGTTTCTTTGCATTTCGCTCGGTTAGACGTAAAACGAGGTCTAGCACAATGGCAAGTAAGGCTGCAGGCAGTGCGCCAAATAAAATGTATTCGTTATTCGTTCGCTGAATACCGGTCATAATGATCTGACCGAGCCCGCCGCCACCAACGAGTGCCGCGAGTGTTGCTGTACCGACAATCAACACCATTGACGTCCGAATTCCTGCCATAATGGTTGGCATCGCTAACGGCAATTCAATCTTTCTTAAGCTTCGAAAGGAGTTCATTCCCATCCTCTTGCTGCTTCAACGATGGCCGGATTCACTTCTTGAATGCCGGTGTACGTATTTCTTAAGATTGGCAGCAGCGCATAGGCTGTCAAAGCAATAATTGCAGGTGTTGGGCCAATTCCTACGAATAGAACGAGAAAACCGAGCAAAGCGAGTGACGGGATGGTTTGTAAAACAGCGGCTACGCCGATGACCCATTCTGAGTAGCGTGTGTAACGCGTGAGCAAAATGCCAAGAGGCAATGCAATGGCGACAGCAATAAGTAACGATACGAGTGAAAGTTGGACGTGCTCCCAAAAAGAATTTAGGAGTAGATCAGACCGTTCTTGAAACAGTGAAACGTAAGACTCCATTAAATTTTCCATATCGTTTTGCGACATTCAATGTTGTTTCCATTCCTAATTGAATGCGCATTCCTCTATTCTTGCACTAGGAGGGTGCATAATCATTCATTATCTATTGAGACTCTCGCTAAATCTTTGTAGGAAACAGTTCCGATAATTTTGCCGTTTTCTTGAATGGGTACCGCTGTGAGTTCGTTCGACTCTAGAAAACGAAAGGCTGCTTTTATTGAGCTGGAATGATCAATCGCGTCAACGGTTTGTTGTTTTGCCCCATCGTTAATCGTTGTAAACGACTTGCCGTGCTCATCAACGATAAATTGTACATGTTGTAAGTGTGTATCGAATTTCGGTTGAATGTATTCACTCTTTTCAGTAGGAGTGAACACCTCTTTTAATGTGAGATTTCTTTGACTAGAAAAACGCCCCATGAAGGCTGACACAGCTGGTGTTGCCGGGTTTTGTTGTAACTCTTCTGCTGTACCGACTTGTTGAAGTTCGCCCTCTTCCATCATTGCAATCCGATCTCCGAGTATTGTCGCTTCTCGCATGTCATGCGTCACGAACACGATCGTTTTTTTGATTCGTTGTTGTAATGCTTTAATGTCGGTTTGCAATTGCTCCCGAACGAGAGGTCGAGTGCGCTGAACGGTTCATCCATGAGAATGATGTCGGGGTCTCCAGCAAGAGCCCTTGCGACACCGATGCGTTGCTGTTGCCCGCCGGACAAATCCTCAGGCAGACGATCTCTGTACGTAGCCGGGTCTAACCCAACAAGATCGAGTAATTCATCAACGCGACGTTCAATGTCTTTTTGCTTCCATTTCTTCATCTCTGGCACAACGGAAATGTTTTCAGCAACAGTCAAGTGCGGAAATAGTGCAATTTGCTGTAACACGTACCCAATGTTCCAACGTAGCTCATGGATATCAACGTCTGTATGTGGTGAACCATTTATCGTGATGGTGCCACTCGACGCATCAATGAGCCGATTAATCATCTTAAGGGTCGTCGTTTTCCCGCACCCACTCGGGCCAATAAGTACGAAAAACTCGCCGCGTTCAATCGTAAAAGATAATCCTTTACTGCTTTTCTATTCTCTGTAAACGACTTGTCTACTCCGTTAAATGTGATCAACGAGATCAAACACCTCAATATTTAGATTTTGACAGATGTGGCAATGCTCTTCTCTTATACCCGATTAGTCAGCGGAATATTACTATATCAGACCACATTCGTCAATAAAAGATTGTAGTTGAAGGAAAGTTGCTGTCGTTTTTGATATGATACGGAAGGTAGAGACCATTTGTTGAGGAGATCGTTTATATGAGAGTGTGGATAATATTCGTAAGTATCGCCTTGTTAATGGGGTGCGGGGCAGTTCAAGGAAATGAAGATTTCTTCGAAACCAATCGTGATGAAATGATCGAGCTAGACGTTGTTGAAGAAGAGATTGGCTCGGATTTTAATGAGGTAACTATAGAAAACAATCAAGGCGGCAGTCGAGTTATTCTATATAAAAATGACGGTGTACCACAATACAAATCAGTGTTCATCAAAAACGATCAACGACTGAAAATCATTGCCACAACGGACGATGGTGAAGACCGGGGACTCCTCTTCGAGGACGTGTTGGAACGCTAGTCGACAAAAAAGCAACTTCTCCTAATTCATAGAGAGGTTGCTTTTTTTGCTTTTCTATTTATTTAAGTAAATAGAAATATTATAATCTCTATAAAGGCAAGTGAAACAGTGGATAGCGTTACTTGGACTCATCGCCGCAGGCTTTAAACCAGTAACATCGGGCTTAAAAGACTTGCACGATATCCATACAGAACGCAAATAGCGACGCTCTCCCGCAAAGAGTAAGCGCCGCCGCAAGTAAGAAAGGGGAGGGAAACCTCCCCACTCCACAATTATAACACATCCACTATATCTATGATAAAAGCGTTTGGGTATACAATCATTATGGTCATAGCGATGATGTATTTCCTAGTCGATTGGCATAAGCCGGCCATGATTGATTATATTAATATATTTATCTTTACCCTTACAATGATCATTTAATTTTTGCACCTTATTAAAGTTATTAAGATGGGGCGGTAAAATGCAATACAACTTTGACAGCACAGACCAATTTGTCGACTACCTCAAAGACAACGTACTCTCAACCAACGAAGCGGCAGAGCTATTAGATGTAACATAAGCACGAATAGGTGCATTGGTAAACCAAGGGATATTAAAGCCGATAAAAGAAAAACCAAGGCTGTTTTTAAAGAACGAAGTTTAGAGCGAGCGAAAGAGCAGGAAGCGCTGAGAGGGAAGTACAGACCGTACGACCTATAAGCCCGCATAGATTGCGGGCTACATAAGGGAGTGGATCGCATGAACAAGTTCAGGAGTAACTTGTACAAGCTAGCCCGTATCTTGGGAGACATTAATGCAGTTAAGAAGACCATAGGCAAACGCATCGCTAGAAGGGCGGCGGGTAAGGTCACGGTCGAGGCTTGAGACGGATCTTTAAATGAGCGGGTTGGAATATATTACTAGTAAAAAGAATCAAAATGTCTGTTAATTTGTGTTATAATGGAAATCCATCTTTTGCTCGTTTATCGGGCTTTTATCCCTGTAGCCCATAGCAGGATTTTTTTATGCACAAAAAGACGCACCGCAAGGCGCGTCCAAGTGTAAAGATGACATTTGAGGTCTAAACAGATGGGCAGGCTTTAGCGGGGCAGCCTAAACTTTATTATGTTACATACTTCTAGAATTATACATTAAAGCACTTTCCTAAATTCAGATGATTTTTCTCGCAAGTCTTCTGCTGTGTCGCTTACATTCTGGAATTCCTTCATTGCTTGGGATATGTGCTGAAGAGTTAACTGAAATTGTTCCTCAGAAATGCCCGCAGATACAATAACTCCATCAACATCTACACCGATTGCATCAACGAGCTCATTTACATATTCAATCGATTTTTTGGAGTTGTTGGCAAGGCTACGAACCTCATCAGCAATAACCGCAAACCCTTTACCGCCATCTCCTGCTCTTGCTGCTTCAATAGCAGCGTTCAGTGCCAAAATATCTGTGGTGATTGCAATCTCACTAATGGTTTTTGCTATGCCTTCAATTTTTTTTGAACTTTCTTTTAAGTTGTTAAAAATTATAGTATTTGATTGAGATTGGTTTATTAATTCCTCGGTTTGCTCCTTAATATCAAATCCCTTTAGAAGCCCACGTTTTGCTGTTGTTAGCACCGCGTTAGATGCGTCCAAAATATTTGATGTAATTTCATTTATGGCAGTATCTCTTTTCGTTATGTCGGTGGCTATCTTTATAATAGATATAACGTTCCCATTATCGTCTTTTACTGGCATATAGGTAGCTTCCAGAATAAGGATACTTCCATCCTTCTTTACTCTTTTGATCTTATCTTGAAATTGCTCCCCTAAGCGGAGCTTTTCCCAGAACTGCTCATATTCTTCACTCTGAGAGAAATTATCTAGACATAGTTGGCGATGATGAGTATCAATTAATTCATTTAATGAGTATCCAACTGTTTTAGAAAAGATTGTATTTGCCCATTTGATTATTCCATCAGGCTTAAATTCAATCATTGCTAATGAGTTTTCTACAGCATGTAATAAGTGTCGTTGGTCGTGGTTTTGTCTACTGGATAGAGACGTGTGCATTACTACCTCCTAAATTTAAATTCAAATAATTATAACAAAAAAGAGCATTGTGGTGATCACAAGCGCCTAATTAAATGTAAATAAAATAGTTCGAATCGACTATTAAATTAGTCAATTAAACGTAAAAAAGCACGCTCATTAAGAGCGTGTCAATTACAGGAATTGGAGCGGATGTTACTAGATTGATCTATGTGTTTGACTTTTATTCATTATTGAATGACAAAAACACGGGTGCGGGCCCGCATCTATATCGCCTTATATCCGTCACCAAATCAAACTTCAAGTAATGCATCACACCCTCCGCAAGCACATGAAACTGCCGTTGGTCGTGATTGACATAATGACAATGGTCCAAGACCTCGTAAAACAGCCCATCTCGTCAAAATGTAAACTGGATCAACTGGTTGTGTTCCATGCAGTCATCCAAAACGAGAGCAAACTCCTCCCACTGCTGCTCATCAATTTCTGGTTTATCCACCTTTTGGATGATCTTTCTGATGATCCAGCCACGCCTCGCGCCATTCAGGTAAGATCATTCGACTTGATTCCCAGCGCATGTTTGAGCCGGGCGTTAGTTTGTTGTCTTTCACGATGTACCCTCTCAATCGGGAATTTATGATCTTATTATATATTCGAACAAATGTTCTTTATCAAATGTTAAAAAATAGCAGCGTTTTACCACTGCACTTCACGAAAGGTCACCGCTTTGGCACCAAACGACCTCATATCAAAACAAAAGCGAGTTCCAGCAAATGCTGAAACCCGCGTCGTTATTAGTGTTTAGATGGAGCTTCCTACCGGGCTTGAACCGGTGACCTCATCCTTACCATGGATGCGCTCTACCAGCTGAGCTAAGGAAGCGATAAAATGGCTCCGCAGGCAGGATTCGAACCAGCGACCTACCGGTTAACAGCCGGTTGCTCTACCACTGAGCTACTGCGGAATATGTATGCTTGACGTCACGTTCATATCTTAGCACAGTCGGAAGAGTTTGGCAATGCGTGGCACCGATTTTTGTTTGGAGTGAAAATTTATTTCAAAGATGACTTGTATTTGTGATTTTCGGGTATAGAGTGTAGTAAAATTGGCTTTTATCTATTAAAATCATCCTATAATCTAGAAAATATAACCAAAGGACGCTAGACTTATGTATCAATGGAAAGTATGATTGAGATGCATTGTAAAGTATTGGCTCAAAAGAAATTCGTATATTATGAAAAGAACATAAAAAGATTAGGAATAGAAAGAAATATTGATCTTTTACGACAAAATATCATCTTTATGTGTAGAATTTTGTTATAATGATAGGGTATTCTTTCACGTTGTTGCAATGGGTTTGTAAGGTAGAAAGCGAACACCTCAGCTGAGCAATACTATTATGATTACGGGGTGAAACTATGGAAATCCGCTTTGCCACGCTCGATGATGTTGAGCAATTAATCGTAATGCGTTGGACGGATGCAAAAGAACAAGACAGTAGTTTGGATGAGAGTAGTTATACTGTTTTCCATGAGGAGTATAATAATTACTTGTTTGAAATTATTTTGAGTGATGAGCATTATGTTTGGGTAGCAGAAGACGATGGAAGTTTGACAGGGCAGATGTCATTGAAAGTTTCTCGAGGTTTTCCTTACCCAGATCAAGAACAAAATGTTTATGCTGTTATAACGAGTGCGTACACGACGCCGCAATATCGAGAGCGTAAGATTCTTGAGAGTATAATGGATGCGGTGAAGCAGTTTAAGGTTGAAGAAGCCATCACGCTCTTGTATGTTTCTTCAGAGATTTGTTGTGAGTCTGCGTTTTTTGAGAAGGCTGGATTTACTTACAGTAGCGCGTTTTTAACGCATATAGACGACCATTCGAATGAGGATTGATTCATATGAATGTCACACCGATCGGTGTTTGGGGTGCGTACCCGAAGCGAGGGAGGCCACCTCTGCTTTTTTGTTGGAAGAAAAAGGGTTTCGCTGTTTGTTTGATTGTGGGAGTGGTGTTTTGTCAGCGCTCCAACATAAAATATCACTACATGAGCTTGATGCGGTTGTGGTCAGTCATTACCATCCAGATCATGTAGCGGATATTGGATGCTTACAGCATGCGCTACTCATTGATTCACATCTAGGGAAGCGAACGGCTACATTGCCGATTTATGCGCATCCGTATGACAAGGAACAATTTTCAAGGCTGGATTATCAAAAGGTGTCAAAGGGAATTCCATTAGAGGCAGAGCAGTCATTAACGGTTGGGCGGTGGGTAGTGAAAACAACGAAGACCGTTCACCCGGTCGATTGCCTTGCGGTTCGCTTCGACTCGGAGAAGTATTCAATAACGTTTACTGCGGATACGGCGTGGAGTGAGGATGTCGTACGTCTCGCCCAAGGTTCTGATACGCTCGTGAGTGAAGCTTCCACGTACGATCATATGATCGAGAAAATTCCAGGTCATTTAAGCGGTAAGCAAGCAGGCGAACTTGCTGAAGCGGCAGGTGTGAACCAATTGGTACTTACTCACCTTCCCCAATATGGCGACGTTGCAGATTTAAAGAAAGAGGCGGCGCTCGCCTTTCGCGGCCAAGTGAGGCTAGCGAGGGCGTTCTCCGAGATAACGATAGAAGGGTAGCAAATCGACGATGAACCACATCATAAGACAGCTAAGAGACGATGAGCGACTACCCGTGGTGCTGCTCTCACTCGCCGACCCTGATCAAGGGAAGATTCAAACGTACGGAGCGTCAGGGTATGTATATGTGTTGGAACGTGGCGGTGCCATTGTCGGTGTCTACGTGTTAATGGCGCAGGCTGACAATCAGGTGGAGGTCATGAATGTCGCCGTCGATGAGCGGTTCCAAGGTCAAGGACTTGGAACTCAGCTTGTTAAACACGCAATTGCAGAAGCGAGGCGCATGAAATTTGCTCAGATTATGATAAAGACGGGGAGTACCGGAGTGGCGCAACTGTACGTATATCAGAAATGCGGATTTCGGATGGCTCACATCGTACATGATCACTTTATAAACGAATATGAACAACCGATCTTTGAAAACGGCATCCAACTCCGTGATCAAGTCGTGCTCGTTCAATCATTGTAAGAAAGCGGATAACAGTCCGCTTTCTTTTTTTACATGAGGGCTAAAAAGATAAGATAGAGTAAGGGGAGTGTGAAGGCGGCGAGTAGTGTGGAGAGCACAACAGCGACCGAGGCGAAAGCTGTGTCACCGCCGTACAGCTCGCTGTACAAACTAATGGTTGGTGCACAAGGTGTTGCTGATAAGAGTACACCGACGGCGAGCCATTGAAACGGGATGTCGAGCAAGACGAGAGGTAAGAAGATGAGTAGTGGCAGGATGAGAAGTCGGTGGGAGACGGCGAACCATAATAAGCGATCTTTCAAGAGGCTCGCAAGTGAGCGCCAACGTTGATCTGAGAGTATGACACCGATCACAATCATGGACAGAGGAATGGTCATCTGGCCGATTGCATCAATAGATGCGAGCAGTGCAACGGGTAAAGAGATCGGGAGAAAGAAAAAGACTAATCCGATGACTGTAGCGATAAGTCCTGGATTCTTCCATACTGGTGGGTAGGTGCGTTCATAACAGCGATGCCATATGTCCAGATGAGGATAAAATAAACAAGGTTAAAGACTGCGGCGAGAAACATTCCTTCGTGACCAAACAGTTGAAAAACGACAGCGACGCCGATGAAGCCTTGGTTGCCAAAAAGCAATAAGTTTTTGAAAACACCGGATCGGTAGTCAGGGAGTTGCAAGGCTTTAGAGAGCCACCGTCCATACAAAAGGGTAATGCTGAGAAACAGGAATGACATGACGATTAACGTGATAACGGCATACACACGTTCATATTCAAAAGATAAGTGCATGGAGGAAACGATAAGACATGGAAGGGTGACATAGAGGAGCAGTCTCGTAAATACGAGCTTGCTCATGGGTGGCAACAGCTTAAACCGCTGAGCAAGCCATCCAAAGATGAGAATGCAATAAAGCACCAACATCTCTTCAAGCAACACAATAAATGCATTCATAAACCCACCGCCTCCTTATTACTATTCGGTTCGGGTGGGGAATATGTGTCAAATAGGGACAAGGTTTGACAAGGGTTACGCTTTTCTCAACAGTTGGCGAAACCCAAATTGCAGTCGACCGTCGTTGAATTGCAGCAGGTGTTCATCTCCTTGAAGCTGGATCGTTAATGCTCGTGGGCTAACGGAACGGGTTTCAAATTCATGGTCTTGAATCTCAATATACAGGTCGTCGTCTTTCTCGTAGGCGTGGACGACTTGACCTTCGTTCGACTCGTACGTACCGACGATCGCTTGCCGGTCCGCGTGCGTAAGCGAATATCGGGATATTGAATGGCCTGGCTTCTGGTTCGATGCCGAGCTCACTTTGTACGGCGCCGTTTAACAGAACTTCTGCAGGGGCACCGGCGATGTTCGTTAAACAGACGGCGCTCATGGCTTTATCTGGAAGAACAGCAAAATGAGCGGAAACGCCTTTAATTCCACCGCCGTGATCAATGCGAGTCGTCCCGAAAAAGTCAGGAGTGATCACCACGCCGTATCCGTAGTAGATGCCAGGTTCGATTTGAATATGAGGGGTGCACATCGCCTGGATTCGTTCAGGGGAGAGTAGTCCTTGATGTGGGTCTAAGAAAAACTCACCGTAGCGAATCATATCTCGAGCAGTGGACTTTACATACCCAGCTGACCACATGGAATAAGCATCCCACCAGCTGGAGACGCTTCAATCTCAGGATTGTCAGCAGTAGGATCGGCAGAGTACAGGAGCGTCGCTGTGTGCTCATTCAGGTATTTCGGGTCAAAGAATGTAGCGTTCATTTCTAGTGGAGAGAAAAGGTACTCCTCCATATAATCGGCATAAACTTGACCTGACACCCGCTCAATGATGATGCCTAACAGTGCGTAACCATCGTTTGAATAACTGAATACCGTTCCAGGTGTTTCAAGCATCGTGAATGATGTCGTGTTCAAGTAGTCAATGAGGTCATCATACGTCTCGATGCTTTTTTGGTTGGTATCAAGTGGAACGCCCAATTTCATTTGCAAATCAAACTTCCGTCGGCTTCCATCGACTTCTTGTTCGCATAAAAAAGTGTGTTCAGTGGGGGTATGCCTGATGTGTGCGTCATTAAGTGATGAATGGTGATCTGTTCTGCCCGGGGAAAGAGAGCTCTGGAATGTGGGTTGTCACTTTGTCTTGGACGTCGAGTCCTCCTCGTTCTTCAAGCTGTAAAATAGCGATACACGTCATGGACTTTGTAATGCTGCCGATGCCAAAGACGGTCTCTTCGGTCACGGGTAATTTGTTGGCTACATCTCGGTAGCCAAACCCTTTCTCATAGCGGTCTTTTATTGCAACTATTACACCTGGAGTTTTGTGTGTATCAATGATTGTGTTTGCAAATGATTCGTATGCAGATGCATCCATGGGTTGTTGCCTCCTTTGTTGTTATACGATTGTATCGGACGATCGGTTCAGAATAATTTGCACCGCGCGGTTGGCGATGTGTGCGATGTCGTCTTCTCCGGCTTCTGTTGAGGCGTGGCCTCTGGAAAATATGGAAATGATGAGTGTGTTATGGTCATCTATTCGAATAATGCCTGCGTCGTTAAGATGATCGGCTAATGAGCCGGTTTTATGAAGCACTTGAACGCTTTTAGGTAAGTATCTAGGGATTCGTCGATTCAAATGTTGCCGACTTAAAATGTCCAGTGCGATTGATGTAGATGATGGACTAAGCAACTCTCCAGCGAGAAGACGTTCATAGATTTGGTTCATTTCATTTGGTGTCGTAGTGTTCGTTTCTGTATGTGTTTGAAACACGCGATTATTCGGATCAAATTGTTCCGAGGAAAGGCGTTTGTGAAGCTCAGTTGCGTATGACTGAGAATAAGGCTTTGGTGTAAGGCCGACAGAATGGGCGAGCAGGTCAGAGGTTGTCACGTCCATCGTCGTGCGGGTAAACCCCCAATCTGTTAAGTCTTTTTGCACAGTTTCAAGACCGATGATTTTCAGGATCTTATCGGTGGCAAGATTGTCACTAACAATAATCATGAGCACAGCAAGGTCTTTGAACGTCGGGGCTAGTCCAGGTGAGAGTTCTTTAAGGATCCCTGAACCATACACTTCGTCTTCTTGTGTGAGTGTGACGCGTGCCGTGAGGTCAATCTCTCCCCGATCGACTTTCTTTAATAACGAAAGTAAAATTGGGACTTTAAACACGCTCGCTTGTTGGAAAGGATCGTCACCACGCGCAGAGAAGTGTTCCCCGCTTTCCACGTGTGTAACGCTCACCCCGAACACAGCATTCTTTTCTTCAATAAAGGATTGCATCGTTTGCCACATATACTTCACTCCCGAAGCTTGGTACACTCATTATATATTCAAAATTTTCTACAATCAATAAAGTGAGGGGATTGTGTGTACGCAGAATTGAATGGCACGCGCTTATTTTTTGATGTGGATGGGGCGCAGTTTGATGTGGTTGATGGGGAATTAGTGGAGAAACCGGTTTGTTTTGTAGTGCATGGCGGTCCTGGTGGGAATCATGTGGCATTTAAACCGTACTTGGATTCGTTGAAGCCTTACATGCAACTGATTTATATTGATCAGCGAGGATCGGGGTTTTCAGATTCGAGTGATCCTGCTACGTATACGATGGAGCAAAACGTGGAGGACCTTGAATCGCTACGTCAGTATCTAGGGCTTGGGAAAGTGTGGATTTTTGGTCATTCGTATGGTGGGATGGTTGCGCAAGGATATGCTACGCAATATGAACAGCATTTGGACGGGTTATTCCTTATTACGACTGCGGGTCACGGTAATTTTATGCAAATGGCAAAGGAAATTGTTGACGATCGTGGAAGTAAAGAGCACACCGCGTATTGCAACAAGTTGTGGGCAGGGGAGCTGAATACCGATGAGGACTTGCAACGTTTTTATGAATTGATGGGCCGTGGTATTCAATGAAGTCTGCTGAAAAAAGGCCCGTAACTTATCGTTCTAAAGAAGCGTTGAACCGTGGATTTGGTGGATTTTTGCGGGATATGGACTATATCGAGGCGTTAAAGGACGTTCGGGTGCCAGCGCTCATCATTGCGGGTCAGCATGACTGGATTACACCTCCGGCAGCCAACGAAGAAATTGCAAAGGCCATGCCAAATGGTGAGTATCGGCTGTTTGAAAACAGCAGTCATAAAGTGATGGTTGATGAGCCAGAGCGCTTTCATTATGAAATGGTTAGCTTTTTGGAGCGACATGGGCAAGTGCGGGCCGCTCAGTCGTCGGTTGCTGAAGAACGATGACGGTGGGCATTTTCACCAACAGGTAGTACTCTCATAAGTTACGTTCTTTGAGGGAGGCTCGTCGCCTCCTTCTTTTACTTACGCCAAGAGATATGCTGTTCAGAAGTGAGTAGGTCCGCCCTATCATCTGAATAAAAGACGAGCTGAAAACTTTCAGTTTCTCGTTGCATAAGAGTGACCCCGAGAGCCCCTTCAATGCTCGTTAGAAAATATGAATCGCCGTCAATATTTTTATAATAATTTGCATTTATGGTATAGTCTTTGTTTGTAAAGTGAGCATCTGTATGCAATGGGACATGATGTTGATTGCCTGAAGGGGTTGTATACGTTCCATAAACGAACCCGTCTTCATATTCCCAGAAATTTTGGGTATAAACCTTCAAGGTTGCTCGTCTGTTCGTTAGTGGGGTGTTTTCAAGGTCATGAAAGTGTAATTGAAATTGCAACTGGTACAAAGATTCCGTACCGTCGTTCGATTTATAAGCTTCTGCAATTGTGATGAGAGGTGTGGCTCCCCCGTCTTGTTCGTACCGAACTTCATAATCAGTGGAAATCGGTGTGTAACCATTCGTGTCTAACGGTTGTGCAGGCATTTGTGACGGCGTCGTGTTGTGTTGATAAAGCACGTCGGCGTATTGATTTGATCGGTCCCATAATCCATGTAAAGAGATAGAGACGATCGCAAGCAGTACAATAAAGATGATGATGACGAGCCGTTTAACCATCGTTTTTCATCCTCTCCGTAGGGGGTAAATCATGATCGAACAAAATCAAAAAGCGTGGGATCAAAAAGTTAAAACGGGTGCCGCGTATACACATCCAGTTTCAAGTGAAGCGATTCAGAAAGCGAAAGAGGGAGATTGGAACATTCACATTACCGTTGACCGACCAGTTCCAAAGCAGTGGTTCCCTTCCTCACTGTACAACGTCAAAATCCTCTGTCTCGCCTCAGGTGGTGGGCAACAAGGGCCAATCCTTGCCGCAGCAGGCGCAGACGTCACTGTTTTTGATCTTTCCGACAATCAGTTAGCACAAGATCGTTACGTCGCGGAGCGCGATGGTCTAATGCTCAAAACGATTCAAGGTGAGATGAGCAATCTGTCTTCTTTTACGAATGAGAGTTTTGACATTATCGTTCATCCAGTATCGAACGTGTTTGTCGAAGACATACAACCTGTTTGGCAGGAGTGTGCCCGTGTGCTGAAAAAAGGAGGGACGCTGATCGCTGGATTTACACACCCGTTTTTATATGTGTTTGATGATGAGGAAGAAGAGCGGGGAAGGCTCAAGGTACGGCATTCGGTCCCGACAAATTCCATTGCGCACCTTTCAGAAGTCGAGAAGAACCGCTGGTTAGAACAAAATAACACGGTTGAATACGCACATACACTTGAAGATCAACTGCAAGGGCAGATTGATGCCGGCTTCTCCATTATTGGTTTCTATGAGGATGATTTTGGTGGCACTCGGCTCATTGATCAACATATTAAGAGCTTTGCAGCGACCCGGGCGGTAAAAAATGGTGTATAAGGGAATTATACACGAGTGAGTGGGAAGGATGTTTAAAATGGATGCGATAGCAAGTAAAAAGCACCATAAATAATTACGAGCTCCTGACTACGTTCGGGGGCTCGTAATTATTTATGTGAATTAATTGTTTAACAAAAAAATCGGTTTACACAACGTCAACGATTGTATCATCGAGTTGTGATGTGAGAGGAGGGAGATCATCACTCCCTCCTACTCGATGAATTGAAATTTTATGCTATAGAGCGGTGGGACTGTCCCACTAGATGAAGCGCGTTGTGCAGGAACCAAGCTTCTCTATGCTTACGGTGACGGTATCACCTGGCTTCAAGTATTCTCGTTGTGCTTCCGGCAGTCCCATCGCCACACCTTCGGGAGTTCCAGTTAAGATGATGTCACCTGGTTTTAAGGTGAAATGCTTTGAGATGTAACTAATGATTTCTTTACATGTAAAAATCATATCTGATGTGTTGGAGTTTTGGCGAATCTCACCGTTTACTGTAGTTGTTAGTGCCAACTGTTGTGGGTCGGGTACTTCATCTTTTGTAACTAAGTACGGACCGATTGGATTAAAATCGTCTAGTGTCTTACCGAGCAACCATTGTGGTGTGCGTAGTTGCAAGTCTCTTGCTGACAGGTCATTTGCAGTCGCATACCCGAGCACGTAATCAAGTGCGTCGTCTTCAGACACGTCACTCGCCGTTTTGCCGATGACAATCGCAAGCTCCACTTCGTAATCCAACTCATTCGTCACATTGGGAACGACAACGTCATGGTTATGGCCCGTGAGGGTATTATTAAATTTATTAAATAGAATCGGTACTTCAGGATATGGAGAACTTGTCTCATCTGCATGTTTGCGGTAATTTAATCCGACGCAAATAATCTTTTCAGGTTGAGGTATAACTGGACCAAATGTAACATCCGATTCAGCTATATTAGATGAGCTTGTCTTTGAAAGCGTCGTTACAAAATCTTGAAACGCATGTTTCGTATCGTCGTCTGCTTCAATATAGTCCATCATTGACGTTGGCAAATCTGTGCGTTGTTCGTTTGCTAACGTTTGAGTTACGTCGAATACGGATTCATTGATACAAACGCCAAGATGCGGTACTCCGTTTGTTTGTAAGTTGGCGAGTTTCATAGATCTTCATCTCCTATACTAGTAATGTTTACGCATCCTTACCAAAGACGACGCCGCCATCTACATAAAGTGGCGAGCCCATCATAAATCTTGCGTCATCTGATGCAAGAAAAAGTGCAGCATCTGCGACATCTTCAGGTTTTCCTAAATCACCTGACAATTGCCGAGTTTTGATCTTAGCAATCGCTTTGTCTGGATCAACGGCTCGTGATAAGTAATCCTCCACAAAGGGTGTCATAATCGTGCCGGGTAGAATTGCATTGACACGAATGTTGTATTTGGCGTAGTCCACTTGCATTTGTTTCGTTAAAGATAGAACAGCACCTTTTGATGTCGCGTAAGATGCTCGTTCTCCAAGGCCAATTTCTGCGATGCAAGAAGACATATTAATAACTACGCCCGAGAGTGCGTTCATCATGTATGGAATGACTGATTTTGATGGTAAGAATACACCTTTGACATTGATGTTCATCACACGGTCCCAGTCAAATTCGTCAACTTCATGCAACCGACCAACGCCGCTAACTCCAGCATTGTTAAACAAAACATCGATCCGTCCATATTTCTGAATGACCTGTTCGACCATGTCATGTACAGAGCTTGCGTCAGACGTGTCGGTCTCGATAAACAGGTGATCTCCTTTGAGGGCATCTGCCGTTTGTTTGCCTTTCTCGCAGTCAATGTCTGCAATCACAACCGTTGCGCCTTCAGTTGCAAAGCGTTCAGCGGTCCGTTGACCAATACCTGAACCGCCGCCGGTAATAATGGCAATTTTCTGACGTAAACGCATACAAATTCCTCCTCATTGTTCATGATGTGCCTACTTTAGCACATCAAAATAGAGAATAGAATTGCGTAATCTAACGAAAAGATACCTTAAATTAAGCTCATTTTGCGGTAGGCGGAGGGAGTATTTCCGGTCGTGGCTCGAAACGTTCGAAAGAAATGGGGCATGCTCTTATAGCCACACTGCTCAGCAATGTCTTGTACGCTGTAAGACGTATTTCGAAGTAATTCTTTCGCCTTTATCATTCGTTTTGATTTAACAAAATCGCTAAATGTTAATCCGATGGTCGTCTTAAATCGCTTGCTAAAATAAGCTGGATGCACACATGCAGCTGATGCGAGCTGTGTAAGTTCAATCTCTTCATTTAGATGATTATTAATGTAGTGAAGGCTGTGATGAATCCAATCTGGCATACCTGCGGTCTCATTTGGTGTCGTATGACAATGCCGGGTTAGAAAAATCACAATTGATTGGATGAGGATGAGCGACATTTCGCCAGTGAAACGATCCGATTTGGAAGTCTCGTACTTGAGTTTATTTAAGAGTTCTAGAAATTCACTCTGCTTTTCTTCGCTCAGATGGTAGCGATGTTTTCTTTGTAACTTTGAAGATGAAAATAATTCAGCGAGCACATCACTGTTTCCAGTAAGGATTGATGGACAAAAGAACAAGGCAGAACTCGTGAAAAGAGAGCCATCAGCTGGTTGAGTACAGTGAATTACATTACTTGGGATAATCACAATGTCTCCAGGTTCTAAGTCATAAAATAGATCATCAATAAAAAATCGGCTCTTTCCTTTATGGACGAAAAATACTTCATGCCATTCATGTAAGTGATGTGGAAGTTCCTCATACTTTGTTTTTGTATGGTGGAAAGCCATGTGAAATGGAACAACGTTGAATTCATCAAATTCTTTCACAATCGCATCCATAAAAGCCCCTCCCTTCATAGATTAAGATACGCAAGTTTTTCACCACAAATCGCAATATCATTGCGTAATGATTTCATGATAGCATAAATAAAACATATTGAAAGCGTTTTCTTATGAAGGGGGATTAATTGAAATGAGAAGAGGGGTCGTCAGTGTCTTAGGTGCTATGCTCCTTGTCAGTTCAGGTTGTTCCTTAAGTACATCCGCAGCAATCGAGCAAGATGTTCATACGATTAACATTGCTTACGGAAATCAACCAGGTGAACCGCTAGACCAGCAAGCACGTAAATGGGCAGAGCTTGCTGAAGAAGAGAGTGACGGTCGTTTGATTTTGAATGTCTATCCAAGTTCTCAACTTGGAGGTGAGAGCGACATGATTGAACTTGCGATGAGAGGCAACAATGTGATTGTGTTTACGGCTTACGATTTTCTTATGGATTATGTACCTGATCTAGGAATTCTAGCAGCCCCTTATTTGGCCGAAGAGTTTGAAGATCTTCTTTATTTAACAACGACGGATTGGTACAAAGATTTAGAGAATGACATGAATGAAATGGGACTCGCACTGTTAGGAAAAGAAACGATCTATGGTGAGCGCCATCTAATGACGAAAACACCCGTCACGACACCAGAAGACTTGCAAGGTATGAAAATACGAGTGCCGAACAACAATCTTTATATTCGTGCATTTCAGGCACTTGGAGCCTCACCAACTCCTTTACCCTTGGGTGATTTGTATGCATCCCTTCAGCAAGGTGTAATCGATGGTGCAGAGAATCCATTGCCTGTTTTGCAAGGGACAAGAACCAATGAAGTGACGAATCATCTAACATTAACGGGACATATGAAGGTGATGAGCATTTGGGTAACAGGTACCGGCATGATGGATGAGTTGCCTGAAGATTTAGAACAAATTCTTTCGGAAACGAGTGAAGAGGCGGCAAGGTATACGCATGCTATTACAGAACAAGAAGAGCAAGAAGCGCTCGAAACATTTAAAAATGAAGGCATGACCGTTCATGAGGTTGACCAAGAGTTGTTCCGAGAAACGGTTGAACCTTTTTATGATTCAATGCCTGCCTGGTCACCTGGTTTATATGAACATGTATTGGAACTAATGGAAGAGCGGCCAAAGGAGGAGTGAAAATGAAGATAAGAAGCATGTTTGAAAAGATAGATGATGTTATCGCAACCGCTGCTCTAAGTTTAATCATCGTTATTATTGCTTCCAATGTCTTCTTTCGTTTTGTATTGTCTCAACCATTAACATGGAGCGAAGAGGTTTCACTTGCGTTGTTCGTATGGCTCACGTTTATCGGCGTAAGTGCAGTAATGAAGCGTAATGAACATGTAGGTATTGATTATTTTATTAGAAAGCTTCCTAAAGAATGGTTTCAATTCATTCAGTGGGTACGATGGGGTGTTCTTACGCTAGTAACATCAGTGGTGTTTATCTATTGGGGATTTCTCCTCATGATTAATACGCATTGGAAAGTAACGCCTGTACTTGGCATTGACTTCAAATTGATTTATGTAGCGATACCTTTAGGGGGTGTGCTTGCACTTTACCACTTACTTACGGTTGCTATAAAACGTGACAAATCTTGGTTTATGCAAGAGGAAGGGGCTGTTCAAGATGACGATTCTTCTCATCGTTAGTCTTATCCTTTTGTTAATTGTATTAAATGTTCCAGTAGCATATGCGATGCTCGGAGGTTCACTCGTTTACTTCTTAACGAACGATAGTTTTATGAATGAGACATTAACGCAACGAATGATTAGTGGGGTTGAATCATTTCCATTGCTAGGCATTGTGTTTTTTATTACAGCAGGTGTGTTGATGAATTATACAGGCATCACTCGCCGGATGTTAACCTTTGCCAAACTAGTCACGGGTCATCTTACTGGTGGACTTGCAAAAGTAAATGTCATGATGAGCGTGTTAATGGGCGGTTTATCTGGATCTAATGTTGCTGACGCTGCCATGCAGTCGAAAATTCTCGTACCTGAGATGGTGAAGAAAGGGTATGCACCAGGGTTTTCTGCAGCACTAACAGCGACGAGCTCATTAATTACACCGATATTGCCACCAGGAATTGCCTTAATCTTATATGGATATGTCGGAAATGTCTCGATTGGTGATTTATTTATTGCTGGAATCATTCCAGGGTTATTGCTCGCCGTATTACTATTAATTTATGTACATTTTGCTGCGAGAAAACGTGGGTTTGAGCAAGTCAAGGAAGAACGACCAAATTTCATCGATGTACTGATCGCTTCTAAGGACGCACTGCTCGCGTTGCTTTTGCCAATTATTATTGTTGGCGGCATTCGATTAGGCGCTTTTAGCCCAACCGAGGCGGGCGCAATTGCTGTCGTTTACGCATTACTAATCGGCTTCTTTGTTTACCGAGAGATGACATTTAGAGATTTATGGCTCGCTTTAAAAGAATCAATCCAAATTATTGCTACAGTCATGATTATTATTGCTGCAGGAACCGCTTTCGGTTGGATTTTGACGTTGGAACAAGTTCCTCAAGCGTTAACATCAAGTATAACAAGCTTAATTGAGCACCCGATTTTGTTTTTACTTATTATCTTTGTCTTTTTACTTATTGTAGGCATGTTTATTGAAGGAAATGTGATGCTCATTATTTTAACACCAATTTTTATACCGATGCTTGATATGTATGGAATTGACCCTGTTCATTTCGGAATATTCTTCATTCTATGTTTGAGTATTGGTACCATTACGCCTCCAATTGGAACCATCATGTTTACTACAGCTGCGATTACAAAAGTAAAAATTGAAGTGTTTATCAAAGAAGTAATCCCGTTTTGGCTACTGCTCATCGTTTTAGCGCTTGTGATTATTTTTATTCCAGCCATTTCACTGTGGTTGCCGGCACTACTTTCTTAAACTAAAAAAAGGAGTGAAGAAAATGAGAATTATACGCTTTTTGGAGAAACAGACCGTTCATGTAGCTGTTGTAGATGGTGAAACGATAAAACTCGCGCCATATGATACGGTGCGCCAGCTGTTAGACATAAGCGGGGGTTCATCTATTTGGATTCGTGAAAAGATGGCGAGTTGGGAAGAAATTCAAGATGAACTTGAGCAACTAGATTTACTCATACCATTTGAGCTTTCAGAGGTGTGGGCAGCTGGTGTCACGTATCAACGTAGTCGTGAAGCTCGTAACTATGAAGCGACGGGTGGCATGGGGAATCAGGCAACATTTTACGATAAAGTATACGATGCGAAGCGCCCAGAAATATTCTTTAAAGCGACTCCTGGAAGAACTGTTGGACCTGGTAAAGCAGTTGCATTGCGTACAGATAGTACGTGGCAAATTCCAGAACCTGAGCTCGGACTTGTTATGAATCGTGAAGGCTTACTGATTGGCTATACGATTGGAAACGATATGAGTTGTCGAGATATTGAAGGAGAAAATCCTTTGTATCTTCCTCAAGCAAAAGTGTGGAAGCGTTCTTGTGCCATTGGACCAACGTTACTTCTAGCAGATAGCGTTACGGATATTAGCGACTTTACGATTCATTGCAAAATAACCCGCAATGGCGTCGTGCTATTTAATGATTCTGCAAGTCTTAAGCAATTAAAACGAACACCTGAAGAACTGATTTCTTATCTACTACAAGACAATGAAATTGAAGATTTTACCGTTCTCTTAACGGGGACATGTGTCGTTCCTGATAACGATTTTACTCTTCAAGAAGAGGATCAAATTGACATTGATATTACAAAGATTGGAACGTTATCAAATAAGGTAAATAGCCATCAAAGAACAAACAAGGAGCTGGTTTAAGATGACACAAATGAAAACAAAAACAACATTCCAAAGTATAAACCCTGCTAGACCAACTGAGATCGTTGGGCATGTCGAAGATGTATCCATCGAAATGCTTGAGAACATCATTGCACGTTCAAAGCGAGCACAACCTGGATGGGCGAAGCTTCCTGCACCAGAGCGAGGAATGTATCTACATCGAGCGGCTGACGAACTGCAAATTCAATTAGAAGAAATAGCTACGACGATGACAAAAGAGATGGGCAAAACATTAGCAGAAGCAAAAGGGGAAACGGCACGCGGTATTGCAATTTTACGCTACTTTGCCGGTGAAGGCATGAGAGAAATCGGTCAGGTTATTCCGTCAACCGATGCGGATGCGTTAATGTATACGACCCGTTGTCCACTTGGCGTCGTTGGCGTCATAACCCCATGGAACTTCCCGGTGGCGATCCCACTATGGAAGATTGCTCCGGCACTCGCCTATGGCAATACAGTGATATTAAAACCAGCAGAAGAAGCCTCTGTTACGGCCCAAAAGGTAATCGCTTGTTTTGAAGCTGCGCAATTTCCTGAAGGTGTTGTCAACATAGCAACGGGAAAAGGAGCAGAAATCGGTAAAGCACTCGTCGATCATGCTTATGTGTCTGCAATAACTTTTACAGGCTCTAATACAGTAGGGAAACAAATTGGTCAATCAGCACTTGAGCGTGGTGCGAAGTACCAGCTAGAAATGGGGGGTAAAAATCCTGTAATTGTAACAAAAGATGCCGATTTGGAAGTCGCTGTAGAAGCAACAATTAGTGGTGGTCTCAAATCAACGGGACAAAAGTGTACAGCGACAAGTCGCGTTATTGTGGAAGATGATGTGTATGATTCGTTTAAAGATAAACTTCTTCATGCCATCGGGGAAATCACGGTGGGAGATGGCATGCACGAAAGTACGTGGATGGGGCCGCTCGCGACGAAAACGCAATTTGATCGAGTGTTACAAGCCATTGAAAATGGAAAAAAAGAAGGTGCCACATTACTTGCCGGTGGAAATCGTGTTTCTTCCTTAGAGGGGTATTTTGTTGAGCCGACCGTTTTTGAACATGTCGATCATTCAATGTCCCTTGCTCAAGAAGAGATTTTCGGGCCTGTTTTAGCTCTCTTTCGTGTATCCAGCTTAAAAGAAGCGGTAGAACTTGCGAATGATTCCAATTATGGATTGAGTGCTTCGATTTTTACGACAAACATTCAAGAAATGCTTGCGTTTACAACCGATATGCAAGCAGGGTTAGTTCGTGTCAACGCAGAAAGTGCAGGTGTTGAATTGCAAGCGCCATTTGGAGGTATGAAAAGTTCCAGCTCCCATTCAAGAGAGCAAGGTCGTGCAGCGATTGAGTTTTTTACATCTGTGAAAACGGTTTTCGTGAAAGGGTGATGGCGATGCGAACACACGTCATAATGAGACCAACCGACAACGTCGCTACAGCGATTACAACCTTGAACGCATCGGATATAGTGACAATTGATGGGTTTGATGAAGTTACGATTCTTACGAATGAAGGCATTGATTTTGGCCATAAATTTGCGATCGTAAACATTAACCAAGGTGCAGATATAATCAAATACGGGGAAGTCATCGGAATTGCATCATGTGCTATTCAAGCAGGTGAGCATGTACACGTTCATAACGTCGATGGAAAACGAGGAAGGGGAGATGTGAACGATGAATTACAAACTAAGCGGATACAGAAGAACTGATGGTACCGTTGGGATACGCAACCACGTATTGATTTTGCCTACGATTGTATGCGCCACACAAGCGGCAATGAATGTAACAAAACTCGTCGACGGTACGGTATCCGTAGTCCATCAACATGGTTGTGCACAAGTCGGCGTCGATTATGAGCAAACCTTCCGCACGTATGTAGGAATGGGTCTAAACCCAAACGTTTACGGCGTTGTAGTGATGGGGCTCGGTTGCGAAACACATCAAGGGCGAAGTGTGGCTGATGAGATCGCGAAACGAACAGACAAACCTGTGGAACTCGTCTCAATTCAAGATCATAGTGGAACGTTACAAGCGACTGCTGAAGCGGCAAAAATTGCTACGCGAATGGTTCAAGATGCGTCAATGGTTGAACGAGAGCCGATTCATTTTTCGGATTTAATTGTCGGAACAGAGTGCGGAGGTTCTGATGCATGTTCTGGACTATCTGCAAATCCTGCTGTCGGATATGTGAGTGATCGAATTGCTCAAAGCGGGGGAACGTCAATTTTAGCAGAAACGACTGAATTAATTGGTGCCGAGCATTTACTTGCTGAACGTGCAAAAGATGATCATGTCGCAAAACGAGTGTATGAAGTGATTGAAGCAATGGAAAATCGCGCATTCAGTATGGGTGTTGATATTCGTACAGGTAATCCGAGTCCTGGTAATCGGGAAGGAGGTCTTACAACCCTTGAAGAAAAATCACTTGGGGCAGCTGCAAAAGCAGGGTCTTCTCGTCTTAATGAGCTCGTTAGTTATGCAGAACGTCCAACTGAAAAAGGGTTAGTCTGGATGGATACCCCAGGTCATGATATTGAGCAGCTTACAGGCATGACAGCAGGGGGAGCACAACTCGTATTATTTACAAGCGGTAGAGGGACACCAACAGGATCACCAATTGCACCGGTAATAAAGATATCTACGAACTCACAAATGTTTGAAACAATGAACGATAATATGGACGTGAACACAGGAACGATTATCGAAGGGAAAGAAACAATTGAAGATGCAGGTGAGCGACTGATGCAAGAAATTGCAACGGTTGCATCGGGGAAACGTACGAAGGCAGAAATCTTTAAGCAACATGATTTTGGAATTTGGCGTATTGGCCCAACGTTCTGATCGTATATTAGATGAGCATTCCCTTTAATAAGGAATGCTCATTTTTGAATAAAGCCGGATTCATAAATTCCAGCGAAATCTCCGAGGTTTTCACGTCAAGATAAAGGGTGGCCTCTGAACATCAGTCTGTCGAATCGCGTGTACATAGCATCAAAGATTGCGTTCATAGAATACGGAAAGGTTTAAAGGTTCAACTCGAACGTGGGTTGTGCTATCCGATCACATCAGTAGCTGTAAAGAACGGGGGCAAAGATTCAAGCTTAAGCGCTTGTTTAAGCGTTAACGATACAGCAACCATGAAGGCAACATATATTCAAGTGCAGGATCATGGACTACCAAAGGAGGAGTCAAACCGTCCATTCTGTCCACAAAAGTAGGGATAAAGTGGATAAATATGTGGAAAAGCACACGCCTGTGTACAGTTACCCACATATCTGAACATATGTGGGTAACCTCAATTAATTTGAAAGTGAAGTTATACACAAGAGCCTAAAGGTACATGTGGTAATCTCACCATGCTAGTAAATATGAAATGCCCGTGTTCGGGTAAACATCTTTATGCTGTAGTGAGCGGTAACGATTCATCTTTCACCCATTCGGTCATGGAGCCGTCATAAACAGCAACGTCTTCTCTGCCGAGCATATACATAATGAAGGCATTCCACGTAGCGGCAATGCCACCACCGCAATAGGCGATTACTTTTTTATTCTCATCAAATACACCCATCGGCTCAAAAATTTCGTGTAATTCTTCTTCTTTTTTTACGAGTAAAGACTCTTCGTCAGACAAGCTTCGGAAGTACACGTTTACGCTGCTTGGAATGTGTCCGGGTCTGCCGTACGTGTTCACCGTTCCTGAAAATGTATCCGGAGACAGGCAATTCATTAACACCGTTGATGAATCGGTCATTGCATTCTTCACGTCTTCTTTCGTTGCGAGAAGTTCTGGCCTGCGCTCAAAAGTAAAGTTAGCGCGTGGGTTCGTTTCTACCCCGGAGCGCATCTCGCGGTTTTCACGTTCCCATTTGCGGATCCCACCTTCGAGTATGGAAATGTCGTCGAATCCTTCAAAACGCAGCATCCACCACACTCGAGTAGCCCAGTCTGAAGCCGCATTGCTTGATCCCACTTCCGCGACACGGTCATAAATGACAACGTGCTTGCCTTCACCAACACCTAGCGCTTCAATCTTATTAACAAATCGTTCTCTTGAAGGGAGCGTGAATGCTTTCTCATCGTCAGGATCAGCGAGTTCGTGCAATACATCTGCGTGCACAGCGCCAGGGATATGAGCTTCTTTATAGGCATCGATCCCGCTATTAATCGAGTACAAACCGTCTCCTTCTGGTAACTTAAGAAATGTTGTTGCATCTAGGATCACAAGGTTGTCGTCGTGTAAATGTTCTGCTAGCCAATCAGTTGAAACGAGTGGTCCGATGGTTGTCATCGTAAATCCTCCTTTTTTAAAAAATATCACTATTCCTAGCGACTTACAAGGAATTTGACTTTTCAATGGATTGGAGAAGTGATTATGAAAAAAGTATTCCCATGTCCCTAAAAACTATGAATGTCCATTTTACCGAGTCGTCAAAGGAATAGCACGACCAAATAACGGGACGAAGCAAAAGTACATTGTTTACCAAGATTCGAATGTGACGGTCTTCGTTGCAAGTAAATGGTGGCCGAACAATCACGGGCACGTGCTCGTTGTTCCTAACGAACATTATGAAAACCTGTATGAGCTCCCCGTTCACCTTGCGGGACCAATTCATTACGTTACCCAGCTCGTCGCCCATGCCATGAAAGAAGCATATGGATGCGATGGCATCTCTACTCGTCAACACAACGAACCCGCCAGCAACCAAGACGTATGGCATTATCATTTGCACGTATATCCAAGGTACAAGAACGATCAGCTCTACACAACGAAAGGCAGTCAGACATTGCCGGGGTGGGGGAGGCTCTTGAGAAGTCGTTGCGAGAAACGATCGAGAGATTAAATCGTTGAAGGAAAGGAAAGCGATGCGTCGAAACGTTTAAAGGAAAGTGAGGTGGGACCGAATGTCTTCTATACTGCATAATGATAAGGTGCGTATTTTTGAAAGCAAACACAAAAACTTTCAAGAAGTACACAAGCATTTTCATGAGACATTTCAGATTTTATATGCACTTGAAGGGCACGGAAACTGTCAGCTCGGCAATGATGACTATATCATCACCAAAGATGATGTACTCATCATTCCTCCGTTCACTTCCCATTCCATAAGTGCAAATACAAAACTTACCATATTGGTGCTAGAATTTGACCAAAAATATTTAAATACCCATATCGAAGATGACCTGCTGGAGCGGGCATTTATACAACCTGAGCGAAGGACATTGTATCCATTCGAAAGCAGTGAGTTTAGGCAACTACTGCGTAAAATGCTGTACGAAATATCACTGCAGGATGATTTGCAGGACCATATCCTTAAATCTCACTTAATTGAGATATTGTGTATTCTTATCCGCTCTAAACGATCAAAATCCACGAATCAATATCAAAGTGTGGTTCGGCCAGAGAGCATTAAAGAAACCATTGACCGCCGTTATTATGAACTGCAAAGTCTCGAAGATTTATCAAAAAAAGTCAACGTGAGTAAGAGTTATATACAAAGAATTTTTAAAGATCAGTATTCCCGGACCCCTATGCATTATCTGTCTGAAGTAAGGATTGGCCGTGCAAAGCAGTTACTTACTGAATCGGATCAAGAAATTTCATCCATATGTTTTGAAGTTGGCTTCTCATCATTGGCGACGTTTTATCGTATTTTTAAAAAGCATGTGGGAATCCCGCCAAACACATATCGTTCGACATACAATAAAACATAAGTCAACGCCTTTGCGCAGGCTTATGTTTTTTATTTGAAAAATCAGTTCTTTTTTTGAGAAATTCAGAATGAATGGGTGCGATTTAATAAGAAAGCTTCTCCAATCTGTATTACGTTATATGCATAGGCGAAAAGGAGGGCTTCATATGACGAACGTGTATAAATATGGAATCATTATGAACGGGGTAACTGGGAGAATGGGGACAAGGCAACATCTTATTCGTTCCATTAAAGCGATAAGGGAACAAGGAGGAGTTACATTAGAGAATGGAGATATTGTCTATCCAGAACCGATTTTGGTCGGAAGAAACGAACATAAATTACAAGCATTATGCGAAGCGCATGGCATTGAGAAGTGGACCACAAATCTTAATGAAGTGCTTTACGACGGCAACTATCCAATCTATTTCGACTCTCAAACAACGACGAGACGCAAAGAGAGCATTGAAAAAGCAATCGCTGCGGGCAAACATATTTATTGTGAAAAGCCGACCGCAACATCGTTACAAGACTCTTTGAAGCTTGCTCGGCTTGCGAAAGATTCGGGTGTTAAAAATGGTGTAGTTCAAGATAAATTATTCCTTCCAGGAATTATCAAATTAAAGAAACTCATTGATTCAAAATTTTTCGGTAGAATTTTATCGGTCCGGATGGAATTTGGGTACTGGGTGTTTGAAGGAGACTGGCAAGAGTGTCAGCGTCCTTCATGGAATTATAAAAAAGAAGAAGGTGGAGGAATCATTAGCGACATGTTCCCACATTGGCGGTATGTCCTCGATCATCTGTTTGGATCTGTGGAGGAAGTTAGCTGTACGTATACAACGCACATCGAAAAACGGGTTGATGAACATGGCAATGCATATGAGGCAACCGCGGATGATGCAGCTTATGCAACGATCAAACTGAAAGATGATGTAATCGCTCAAATTAATTCCTCTTGGGCAGTACGGGTCAATCGTGATGACCTGCTTACAATTCAAGTTGACGGGGAGTTTGGAAGTGCAGTGGCAGGACTTAGGGAATGCAAGACACAACATCGTGTTAACACACCGAAACCAGTTTGGAACCCTGATCTTGAGAATACGATAGCGTTTACAAACCAGTGGGAAGACGTTCCGAGTAATGAAATCTATGAGAACGCATTTAAGCTTCAGTGGGAGATGTTCTTAGAACATGTGCATAGCGATACGCCATTTCCTTGGGACTTCTTAGAAGGTGCAAGGGGAACACAATTGGCAGACCTCGCGGTGCAATCTTCAGATGAAAAGCGATGGATGAAAGTTCCCTCACTTGAAAAACAAGAGGTCACTTCATGACACGAACATCAATTTTTTTACCAACAAGTGATCGACAAGTGGTCGAATACGTGTTGCAAACTAAAGAGATAAAGCAAGCGGAAAAAGTGACGTTTCATAAGCGAATTGCGTTTTCTGCGGCTCACGTCGTGGCAGATCCATTCTCGACTGGTGACCCATTGAAAGATACAGGTATTGATTGGGAAGCAACGCTTAACTATCGACATTTTTTATGGAATCAAGGGTTTGCTGTGGCAGAGGCGATGGATACTGCACAACGTGGGATGGGCCTAGAATGGAGTCAAGCGAAAACACTGATTACTCGTTCAGTAAAAGAAGCTCAAGCAGTGAATGGGAAAATAGCTTGCGGTGCAGGCACCGACCAGCTTGATCCGAATAAGCCTGCCACACTCGATGAAATCGCAATTGCTTACGAAGAACAGTGCGAACATATTGAGCAAGCTGGAGGTCAAGTTATACTAATGGCCAGTCGTGCATTGGCGCGCACAGCCAGATCTCCGGAAGATTACGCGTATGTATACGGGCGTGTACTAAGTCAAGTATCGAGTCCTGTCATCCTTCATTGGTTGGGAGAAATGTTTGATCCTTCTCTTTCCGGTTATTGGGGCAGTGCGAACCTCAATGAAGCGATGAGTCATTGTTTGGATGTGATTAGGGAGCATCAACAACGAGTAGATGGAATTAAAATCTCTTTGCTAGACAAACAGAAAGAAATCGTCATGCGTCGCCAATTACCGGAAAGTGTAAAGATGTACACGGGCGATGACTTTAATTATCCGGAGTTAATCGAAGGGGATGAAGTTGGCTATAGCCATGCACTGCTCGGAATCTTTGACGCCATTGCCCCAACAGCGGCAGATGCATTGAATGATTTGGATGCAGGAGATGTGGCGGGATATCGCAGAAAAATGGAAAAGACATTGCCATTGGCACGACATATTTTCCAAAAGCCAACGTTCTCTTATAAAACGGGCATTGTATTTTTAGCCTACTTGAATGGGCATCAATCCCATTTTCGCATGGTCGGTGGTGCAGAGAGTGCACGTTCTCTTTTACACCTTTCTCAATTGTTTACGTTGGCAGACCAAGCAGGAGTCCTGACAGCACCTCAATTGGCTACCGAGCGAATGCAGCAGTGGTTAAAGTTGTCTGGTATTCAACAAGGAGGCGAAACATGCAGCAAGTACAAGTTGAACGTGTAAGTTTAAATCAAATTACAACTGAACAGTGGGATGTACGACAGGCCATTGAAGGTTGTGATCGGCATGGCGTGTCATGGATTTCATTATGGCGCCACAAAATCCAAGAAGTAGGAATTCAAGAAACGAAGCGAATGCTTCAGGCTCATGGGTTGCAAGTCTCTAGTTTGTGCCGCGGCGGAATGTTCCCTGCACGTACCAAAAACGAGAGAATAAAACGAATTGAAGACAATAAACGAGCCATTGACGAAGCAGCAGAATTGGGTGCAAAAGTCTTAGTGCTTGTGTGTGGTGCTTCTGGTGACGATGATCTTGAAGTGAGTCGACAGTGGGTGCTTGAAGGTATCGAAGCAATCTTGCCATATGCAGCCTCACGAGGGGTTCAATTAGGTATTGAACCGTTACATCCAATGTATGCAGCAGATCGTTCTGTGATCGTTACTGCTGGTGAAGCGAATACGTTAATAGAACATTTCAATTCAGCCACCTCGGTATTGTTCTTGATGTGTTTCATATTTGGTGGGACCCAAACATTATGAAGGAAATTGATCGTGCACATGGAAAAATCCTTGGTTTTCATGTGTCGGATTGGAAAGTACCGATGAAAGACATGTTTAAAGGCAGAGCCATGATGGGTGATGGGGTGATTAACATTAAAAAATTAAGAGAATCAGTAGAAAAGAATGGATATTGCGGACCGGTTGAAGTAGAGATTATTAATCAAGATCTTTGGAATCAACCAGGAGATGATGTTCTCGTTCAGATGAAAGAACGATTCATTGAGCATGTATAAGAAATGAGGTGAGCACATGAAGACATACACCCCGAACCTTAAACTTGGCAGAGCGGTGCAACAGGGAGAGTTCAACATTGCAGCAATCGGTTTGGATCACAATCATATTTATGGAATGTGCAAAAGACTTGCAGATGCTGGAGCATCTGTGAAGTGGGTGTATGACCCAGATCCTCATAAAACGCAATGGTTTAAAGAGAAGTTTCCTGAAGTGGAGGTGGCTCCTTCAGCGCAAACAATTTTAGAAGATCAAGAAGTTCACATGGTTGCGGCTGCGCCGATTCCTTCTGAAAGAGGAGAGTTAGGTCTAAAAGTCCATCGGCACGGCAAGCATTATTTCACCGCAAAAACACCGTTCACGTGCATCCAACAGTTAGAGAAGGCAAAAGAGATGGTTAGGCAAACAGGCAAGGTTTGGGCGGTGAATTACAGTGAACGCATTGCCGTTGAAAGTGCCGTTTTTGCCGGACAACTTATTGAAGAAGGGGCCATTGGCAGAGTGGTACAAGTCATTGGCACAGGCCCTCACAAGCTGAAAGAGGGAGAGCGTTCTTCTTGGTTTTTTGAAAAGGAGAAATACGGCGGAATCCTTTGTGATATTGGCAGTCATCAAGTAGAACAATTTCTAACCTTCTCAGGAGCTAAACGTGCTGAAGTGGTGTTTAGTCGTACGGAGAATTATGCACATCCAGATTATCCGGAACTTGAAGATTTTGGGGAAGTGTCCCTAAAGGCAGATAACGGAGCATCGAATTATTTCCGTGTCGATTGGCTGACACCAGATGGGCTTCATTCTTGGGGCGATGGCCGGACATTTATTTTAGGAACAGACGGGTATATTGAATTGCGCAAGAATCTTGACCTCATGCGTAGTCGAGAAAGTGATCACCTATTTCTTGTTAATCATGAAGGAGAACAATACTTTTCATTAAAAGGTAAAGTAGGACTCCCGTTTTATCACCATCTTATTGGAGACTGTTTGCATGGAACTGAGAAGGCAATGACTCAGGAACATGCTTTTCTAGCATCTGAGTTAAGTCTGAAAGCACAGAATATGGCTGAGCGAGAGAGGGGTGGTTGAGATAAAAGAAGTATCTATCTTGCTCGTCGGTATCGGCGGTTACGGAAGCACGTATGTGCGTGAACTTCTTTCAATGGATCAATTCTCATTGGTGAAAGGCGTTGTAGATCCTAACCCAGAGAGGAGTCCATTCTACGCTGAAGTAAAAAAGGGGTCCATTCCAGTCTTTGAAACGGTTGATGAATTCTTTGCAAATCACTCGGCTGATTTAACAATTATTTCGAGTCCTATACCTTACCATAATGAACAAACTCTTGCCGCTCTAAAACACGACAGCCATGTTTTATGTGAGAAACCATTGACAACGGACATTGAACAGATTTACGACATCATTGCGCTTAAGAATGAGAAAAAACGATTTGTTGCTGTTGGCTTCGATTGGTCTTACTCGCGTTCGATACAAAAATTAAAGACCGAGGTCATAAGCGGAACCTTTGGTCGGCCCATTCAATTTAAAACGTTAGTGCTATGGCCAAGGGATGACAATTATTTTCAGCGAGCCGTATGGGCGGGGAAATGCAAAACTGATGACGGCATACCGATTTATGACAGCGTAGCCAATAATGCAGCGGCTCATTTTCTTCATAACATGTTCTACTTGCTGGGCAGCACCCCTTTTGAAAGTGCACATCCGCTAAAGCTAGAGTCGGAATTATACCGAGTTAACCCAATTGAAACGTTTGATACATGTGCATTGAGAGTCAAAGTAGAAGGAGGAACTGAGCTTCTTTATTTAGCGACGCACGCGGGAGCCGAACAAAAAGGCCCGATCTATGAGTATGTTTTTGAAGACGCTGTGATTCAGTATGAGCGGTATGGTTCAATCATCGTTACGATGCGGGACGGGACGATACGAAGGTACTCGGATCCTGAAGAGGAAAGAAGTCAAAAGCTATTTTCATGCATTGAAGCGGTGAAAACTAAAGACTATACACATGTTTTATGCGGTCCCGAATCGGTAATCCCTCACGCAATGTGCATTGATGCCTTGCATACAGCGATGAATGACACCATTGTGTTTCCAGATCAATCCGTAATTCGTGAAGACAAACGGAGGTCAGTCAAAGGTTTAGACGAGATCATGAAAAAATCATTTGAATTGTGGAAGCTTCCAAGCGAGTTAGAAGAAGCTGATTGGGCAGTGCGAGGTTATACATCAATATTCTCACACTAAAGGAGGACGCAATGAGTGTTCAAAATATCAAAATACACGATAAAGACAATGTCGCGGTCATGCTCGGCGATGGAAAATCTGGGCAATGGCTGAAAGTCGGAAACGAAACGATTGTATTGAAGGAAGATATTGCAGCAGGTCATAAAGTAGCTCTCCAAGAAATGGCGACAGGTACGGAAATTATAAAGTACGGCAATGCGATCGGGTCAATTACAGAGAATATTATGGCAGGCAGCTGGGTGCACTCACACAACTTAAAAACAAATTTAGATGGAAAATTAACGTATTCATACAATCCTCTGCAAACAGATCGTGAGAATAAACAAAAGAGCTCTGTAACGTTCAAAGGGTATCGACGAGGCAATCAAGATGTGGCCATTCGAAATGAGATATGGATTATTAACACGGTAGGCTGCATAAACAAATCTGCAGAGCTCTTAGCCAAACTGGCAACGAAAGAACTAACTACTGCTGATGAAGTAGATGAGATTCGCAGCTTCCCTCACCCGTTTGGATGTTCACAGCTTGGTGACGACTTGAAGTATACGCAGCAATTTTTAAGCAGTCTCGTACAACATCCAAATGCAGCTGGTGTACTTGTTATGGGGCTAGGGTGTGAAAATAATACAATCCAATCATTTCAATCTATGGTAGGAGAAGTAAAAGATAAGAAAGTCATGTTTTTTAGTGCGCAGGAAGTGGATGACGAGCTTGAAGAAGGACTTCAGTGCATCTCTGAATTGGTGGAATATGCGAATACTTTTCAGAAAGAAGACATCCCTATTTCTGAATTGAAAATTGGTTTAAAGTGCGGTGGGTCCGATGGGTTCTCAGGAATTACGGGCAATCCACTGGTTGGGCGGTTTTCTGATCGATTAATTGAAATGGGCGGGACTGCAATTATGACTGAAGTTCCAGAGATGTTTGGCGCGGAGACACTGCTCATGAATCGTGCAGAAAGTGAAGACGTATTTCATAAAACCGTTCATCTCGTTAATGATTTTAAGGATTATTTTATCCGGCACAATCAAGTCGTCTATGAAAACCCTTCCCCAGGTAATAAAGAGGGTGGTATTACAACGCTGGAAGAGAAATCTTTAGGGTGTGTGCAAAAGGTGGATCTGCTCCGATTGTGGATGTATTAAGTTATGCGAGCCGAGCGGAAAGAAATGGTCTAAACCTTCTTCAAGGCCCAGGGAACGACCTTGTGTCTGTATCCAATCTTGCAGCGGCTGGTGCACATATTGTCTTGTTTACGACAGGTAGAGGAACGCCGTATGGCGGTCCCGTGCCAACCGTGAAAATCTCGACAAATACAACGCTTGCCCGTAAGAAAAAACGGTGGATTGATTTTAATGCCGGTCAAATTGTTGAAGGAGCGAATATCGAAGGCGTTGCAGAAGAGCTGCTTGAATACATTATTAAACTTGCCTCCGGCGAAGTTCAAACGCAAAACGAGAAGTATGAATTTAAAGAGATAGCCATTTTCAAAGATGGCGTGATTTTGTAAGTGAAAGGGTGCAATGTTTATGGCTATATTAGATCATTCGCTTATCCGCGCAAAAGAACTAGCACCAAAAGAAGCGTACGAACCTCATCCGTTTCGAATTATGCAGTTTGGAGAAGGCAATTTTATACGTGCATACTTTAATTGGATGATTCATCAGCTCAATACAACCGGAGAGTATCGAGGACGTGCGGTTGCTGTTCAGCCGACTCCTCACGGAAAGAAGATGTCAATATTTAATAGGCAAGACGGATCATTTACTGTCATGTTAAAAGGATATATGAACGAAAAGGTCATCGATGAATCGGAGGTAATTACATCCATTGGCGAAGGGATCAATCCGTATGAAGATTGGGAGCGATTTTTGACGTTTGCCGCATCTGAAGAGTTGCAAGTCATTACGTCAAACACGACAGAAGCAGGGCTCTCATACACTTACGAACGTTTGGAAAAGGATCGTGCCTGTTTATCTTTCCCGGGCAAAGTAACACAACTATTGTATGCAAGGTATCAAGCTTTTAAAGGATCAAAGGAGGGTGGATTACATATTCTTCCCTTAGAGTTGATCGACAATAATGGGAGTCTGCTAAAAGAGATTATTTTACGGAAATCCATGACTGGGAATTAGGTGGAAATTTCAAAAATTGGGTGTTGAACCATCAATTTTTATAACACACTCGTTGATCGAATTGTAACCGGCTATCCAAAAGAGAACGACGAACACTATTTTCATCGGTTAGGGTATGAGGATTATCTTCTCACAGTTGCTGAACCGTATCATCTGCTTGTTATTGAAGGGAACGATACCATTAAGGATATTCTGCCTTTGCACAAGGTTAGTGGATTGAATGTGCAGTACGGGGAAGTGAAAGCGTATTCAGAACTCAAAGTGAGACTTCTTAATGCGCCGCATACGATGATGTTTGCATTGGCACAGTTTGTCGGTACAACGACTGTCAAACAAGCGATGAGTAATGACCAACTCAGGCAATTTATCAAGGAAGTCATGCACTCGGTCATTCGCCCGGTACTTCCTCAAACTGACGAAGAGAAAGAGGCGTATATTGAGGGGGTCATTGAACGCTTTGACAACCCTTATCAGCATCATCAACTTTCGGATTTAGGCCTGAATGGAATGCAGAAATTCCGCTCTCGGGTAGTGCCCATTTGGCGCAAGTGGAAAGGTGAGGAAACTGCAGCTGAACATTATCTTAGCTTGTCACTTGCGGCGTTGATTTATTATTTCCGACCGACAGAGCCCGATCAAGAGAGTGGGACAACGGTCATTAACGGTATCGCAGTGCCTTTGCGAGAGGAACTTTCCACCATGAATTTTATGTACGCCGAATGGAACAACGTTTCACAGCGAAAACAAACCATGCAAGAGCTCGTACTGAATGTGATGAACAATGAACAGATTTGGAAAGAGAGTATGGAATGTGTGAATCCTGCAGTTGTTGCTTCGTATTTAACGATTCTATGTAAAGAAGGCGGTAGTGCAGCCATTGAAACGCTAATGAAGCATACAAACAAGTAAAAGGAGAGGTTGAATGCTAATTTCTAAAGACACGTTTATAGATGATCATTTCTTATTAAACTCAGACGCCGCAAAACAACTTTACCATGATTATGCGAAAGAGATGCCGATTATTGATTATCATTGTCACGTTCCTCCCAATGAGATTGAACAGAATCGTAAATTTGAAAACATCTCGGAAATATGGCTACATGGAGATCACTACAAATGGCGAGCGATGCGAATGCTCGGGGTAGATGAATCCTACATTACCGGAGATAAAAGTGATAAAGAGAAATTCATGAAGTGGGCAGCGTGTGTTCCGAAAACAATTGGAAACCCATTGTTTCACTGGACTCACTTAGAATTAAAGAGATACTTTGATGTGAATGACATGTTGTCAGAAACGAATGCTGAGAAGATTTGGGACAAGGTGAATGCTGACTTGCAAGGAGCCGACCTAACCACGAGAAAAATTATTGAAAAATCGAATGTCGAGCTTATTTGTACGACAGATGATCCTATCGACAGCTTAGCAAGTCACAAGCGCTTATCTCATGATAAAGAGTTCGAAGTCGCAGTGCTGCCAGCGTTCAGACCTGACAAAGTTCTGCAGATTTCTTCACCTGCATTTCAAGAATATGTTCAATTATTAAGCGAAGCATCAAACGCAAGGATTGAACATTTGGACGATCTTATAATGAGCTTAGAAAAACGAATGACGTATTTCCACGAACATGGATGTCGTATATCTGACCATGGAATTTATGGGATTCCGTTTTCTCCGTGTTCAAAAGAAGAAGCAACCCGCATTTTTCTGAAGGCTTTGAATGGTGAACAAGTGTCAATGGTTGATGAGGAAAAATACCAAACGTTCGTATTGCGAGTGCTCGGTCAAATGTATCACGATCATAACTGGACGATGCAACTGCATATAAGTGCGATGCGCAACAACAATTCCAAGTGGTTTGAAGTGCTGGGGCTGATACAGGCTTTGACACAATTGGTGACCAGCCGATTGCTGCCAAGCTCAATGGTTTTTTAAATGAGTTGGAAAAAGATAATGCGCTCCCAAAAACAATTTTATACAGTGTGAATCCTCAGTTTAATGAGGTGATTGCTTCCGCGTTAGGTGCCTTTTCTGCGAATGGGCAAGTAGGTAAGATTCAATTCGGTTCAGCCTGGTGGTTTAATGATCACAAGGAAGGTATGACAAAGCACATGAGTGACCTTGCAAATATTGGCCTGTTAAGTACTTTTGTCGGTATGCTGACGGACTCAAGGAGCTTCTTGTCATACACAAGGCACGAATACTTTAGGCGCGTTCTCTGCAGATTGATTGGTGAGTGGGTGGAGAATGGGGAGGCACCAAAGGATTACAAATATTTAGGTGATCTTGTCCAAAACATATCATATTGGAATGCAAAACATTATTTCAAATTCCCTATGTGAAAGGAGTATTAAATGAAAGGAGGGAACGAAATGATCATGTTCAAGAGGTGGCTTCCAGCCGCCTTAGCTTTTTTACTTGTCGCATCACCTTATGGTTCTGTTGCAAAGGCGGTTCAAGATCAAGGGTTTATTAATCCCCCTGATCATTATAAAGCGAGTGTTTTTGGTGATCTTGGAGGACAGAACAGTATAACCGCTGAGAATTTTGAGATTGATACGAACGATGATGGCACGCTATACATGAGGAGCTCCAATAACCAAGGGAAAATCGCGAGCAACAGTGAGGGCATCGCTTACACATACAAACAAATATCAGAAAGTTCAAATTTTAATTTAAGCACGACTGTGACGGTGGAGGATTGGACACCGAACAATCAAGTGAGCTTTGGAATCATGGTAAGAGATGAGATTCTAAAAAATGAGAATGATGAACACTTTACGGGTGATTACTTGGCTGTTGGCGCACTTGATCAAGAGATGAAAGGGTTTTACAACAAGAACGACAGGAGCAGTATCGAAAAGGATCATTGGTCTTTTGATGATTCTGATCCCCCACATGGGAATAAAGAATACTCACTCGCTCTCATCAAAAGCGGAGATGTGTATCAACTTTCTGTGAATGGTGAGCATCAAATAGTAGAAGATTTTGATGCAGCACTTTCCTATGGAGGTTTTTTTACGGCACGTAATACAGCGGTGACTTTTAGTGAGTATAAGGTGGATGTATTATCTGATGAAGCAGATGGTGCTTCCCTTGTTGTTGATGATCAACGGGTGAAAAAAGAATATTTGAAAGGGGAAGATTTAAATTTAGAAGGCTTCGTGTGCATGTTGAAAGCGCCAATGGAAGTGAGCGAAGGGTCAACGAAGACGAGTGGATCGTTACGGGTTATGACCCACAAGAGACCGGCGATCAGCAAATTAATATACATTATAATGGATTGACAGAAGAGATAGAAGTGACTGTTCATCCTTTATCTGTAACCGATTTGACCGTGGAATATGCACCCGCAAAGTCAACGTATTATGTCGGCGATATATTGAACACGGACGGGTTGGAGATCGAGGCAGAATACAATGACGGTTACAAACATGGACCGCTCGAGCATACCGAGGTATCCTTTCAAATTCAAGGTAAAACGGTTCACCCGGGTGAAGTACTGACGAGTCCAGGAGAAAAAACGGTCTGGGTAGTTTCAGATGATTATTTCAGAGCTTTAGATTCTTTCACGATCGACATTCGTGACGAGGCGATCACTGAACTGGAGATTAGACAAGCTCCTGTTAAGACGTCGTATTTTATTGGAGAAGAATTTGAGCCCGCAGGAACGATGGTTTATGCCCATTATGAGGACGGAGAAGAAGTTCGAATAGGTCTTCAAGAGGTAGAGATTGATGATGAGAACACCGATCACATCGGGAGAAAAACCGTTGAAATTAGCTACAAAGGTGAAGTAGCAAGTTTCGATATCGAAGTCAAAGAACCTGAAGTCACACATATAGAAATTGTGGAATATCCAAAAACGACGTATGAAATTGGCCAACCATTCGATCCTAACGGTCTGGAAGTTGTATACGCATATGATAATGGAGATCAAACTACGGTGGAAGAAGAAACATTGTCGTTGGACATATCGGAATATGATGAATCGGAACCGGGGAGGTACGAGATTGTTATTGAGGCAAACGGGAAGGCGTTTGAAGCGATAAAACTTCCTGTTATCGTCCAAAATCCGCGAGAACATCTATGGGAATCGATTGTATTTGGCCAATCAATTGGTGAAGACACCAACAGTATTAAAGAACATGAGGGTGGCAACATCGAGTTGTATGCCCATGGAAATGCCGGGAAGGTGACGCAAGACCATGATGGCATTTCCTATTACTATACTGAATTAAATGCAGAAGGCGACAATTTTGACCTATCTGCAGATATTGAAGTTATTGAGTATGCGAAGGCACCTCACGATGGTCAGGAGTCATTTGGGATTATGGCACGCGATGCGATCGGTCCAGCGTGGGATTCAAGCGTATTTTCATCCAATGTTGCTACAGTCGGAGGCTTTAGCGGTGGAACTAGCGAAGCCAATGGAACGCAATTGTATGTAAGAAGCGGGGTGATATCTCCTGATGGAGAAGGCAGTGAAGGTATTCAGAAAAACATGATACAGGAAGAGCGCCCCGGTTCGTCAAACACTTTTCCTGCAATGGAGTACAGATTACAATTAACAAAAACCAACAGTGGGTTTAAAGGTTCACTAAATGGCGAGAATGAGACCATAATCTTTGAACCAGATATTCTTAACGTACAAGATGATAAAATGTATGTAGGTTTCTTTGTCGCAAGAGAAGCTACAATAAATGTTCATAATATTGATTTGTCGGTAACCGATGCTAATGTAGACCCACCAAAAGTTGACCCCCCATCTGAGCCAGTTGAGCCGACGTTGAACATCGTATCCTTAGAACGGACATCAGACACAGAGACGTATCATGTAAAAGCTGAATCCAATACTGAGGGGACTCTCCGGCTCATTCAAGAAGGACAAGTGATTGAAGAGGAAGGAAAAATGTCCCTGGTGTGGTCCTGCCCATTCATGCACCTCTTAATGATAATGAACAAACACGATTTACGGCTGTGTTTATACCCGATGACTCGAAAAACTTATCAAACGATCAGCCGATCATCAAAAATTTCACGGTTATAAACCGAACATTCCAAGACGAAATTCATGTGACACCTGAAGGCCATCATACAGGAGAGGGTACAAGGAATGATCCAGTTGATGTTGATACTGCCATAGATTTTGTCAGGCGAGGACAAACAATCCTTCTCCATGATGGGCACTACATTCGGGATGAAAAGCTGAACATTCGTAAGTATAATGATGGAGCAGAAGGTGAAATGAAAACGTTGAAAGCAAAGAAAGGCAGTCACCCGGTCATTGATTTTAACTCTGTATCAGAGGGTGCGGTGCTGAGTGGAGATTATTGGCATATCGAGGCATTGATTTTGCCCGTTCCGCAGGTAATACGAAAGGTTTCGTCATCGGCGGCAGTCATAATATTGTAGAGAATAGCAGATTCTATGAAAACGGCGATACGGGACTACAGATCAGTCGTACGGACCCTTCTGAAGACGATATATCTATGTGGCCGTCACACAACCTTGTCTTAAACTCGACATCTTTTGATAATCGAGACCCTGCAGAGAACAACGCGGATGGATTTGCAGCAAAGCTAACGTCAGGGGAAGGCAATGTGTTTCGAGGAGCAATTGCTCATAACAATATTGATGATGGTTTTGATTTATATGCAAAGGTAGGAACCGGTGCAATTGGTGCTGTTGTCATTGAAGACAGTATTGCATATAGAAACGGCACACTTACTAATGGTAGTGCAGGTGGTGGGGATAAAAATGGCTTTAAACTGGGGGGGG
>NZ_BAWZ01000034.1:0-46721 GCF_000698105.1 Geomicrobium sp. JCM 19037
TAAGACCGAGGAGGCTCGGCCGGTCCTCCGCGGCAAGCATCCGCCTGCAGTGGAAAGCAACAACAAACTGCGCAATCACGAAAACCTAAAGTTCACACTAGATGGATCAACACACTACTTCTAATCTTCCGTAAATCTCTTTTCTACGCAAAAGGGTCGCTCATAAAGAGCAACCCTTTCAGTTACGACTCGTTCGGGAATCGTGTATACATTCATTGATTGTTTACGGATAAAGCCGATGGCGGTGATCTCGAGCTCTTCGGCAATTTCTAATGCCCGTTCTGTTGGAGCGGACTTAGACAAAATCATCTCGCACCCGATTTTGGCTGCTTTTAGAACGATTTCAGAAGAAAGTCTTCCGCTAAAAATTAACAGCTTGTTCTCAAGCGAAATATTGGTACGTAAGCAATGACCGTATAGCTTGTCCAATGCGTTGTGCCGGCCAATATCCAAACGCATGAGTGCAATGTCATCCGTTGTTGCAATTGCTGCATTATGCACACCACCGGTATGTTTAAAAACGTCCGCTCGCTTTTGCAAGGCTTCCATAAGTGCGTAACATTGCCCGCTCGTGATTTGAACGTTTCTGGAATGCATCGTTTTTGCGGTTTTAGCATCTGCCGCAAAAATTAAACTTTGCCGGCTCATCCCACAGCAGGATGTGATGTAGCGTTTCGTTTGCATGTCTTGGTGCAGCCGACTAATTTCCTTGTGCAGATAAATGTGAACAAACCCTTCGCCCTCATCTACACGTAACGTTTTTACATCGGAATATCCGCTAATGACCCCTTCTGAAGCGAGAAATCCAATCGCCATGTCCTCAATATACGTCGGCGAACAGATGAGGGTCACAAATTCTTCCCCGTTTATCTTAATCGTTACAGGCATTTCACTTGCGATCGTATCCTGTACGTTTCACGTTGGTCGCCATGAAACCGTACAATCTCTCTTGTTGTTGTGCTTGTCATTTAATCTTCCTAAGAAGAAATGGGAGCAAAAAGCAAGCAGCTCCAAAAGCGAACCCTAACCATTGTGGCGGCGTCTGCTTATTTTTTTGCACGGAGCTTCTTGTTTTCATTTCTTTTTCTGGATGCTTCATTCTTTCCAGTTGGGGTTCGATCAACTCTTTCGAATCTTGTTCAACGCCCATTCCTTTCACGAGCGCAACGAGGACGTTCATCCCTTCAATTACTTCAGGGTCTTTCAATGCACCAATTAGTGCGGTATAGCCGCCTCTTTGATTGGCATGTTCATAGTCTGCAACCTTTGAAATTCCTTTGTTCACCTTGAGAACAAGAGGCTCGATTTCGTTCATGTTTAGTGTGCCTAACAGCTCAAACAAAAGCAACGCATTTTTAATTGAACGGGTTGTATTATGATCATCAACAGCAGTAACGATTCTGTGCAAGAGCTTATCACTCTGACCAAGTCCTGCATTCATCATTTCAAACACTTCGTGCTCTTTTAGTCTGTCCAATACTTCTAGCGCATCGCGAAGTACTTCTTTGTTATTAATTAATAGATCTTCCACTTCACATCGGTCGTTCTCACGTTGGACAGCCGGATCAATTTCTAGCTTGTGAATCACCTTCGTCGCTTTTGCCATTAGCGCTTCGCCCTCCTCTCTTTCACGATGTCGCCTGGGAATGTGTAGTCTGCCCTTGCCCATTTCTGTTCAACATTAACGCCAATTTGCGGTTGCGGGTTACCAAAACGATGATTCTTCCTCGGCAATGGGTGCTCCCCTCTAGGCTTCAACACTTCCATCTTCGCCGAGATTTCTTTGTATGCTGGTGTATCTGTATCTTTGTCAGAGTGGGAGCTCGTCAAGTAATTAATCGCTCCTTCACCAGACGTATTCATTGGCAAGTACACTTGTTTACCGACGACACGATCGGTGACGACACAATCAACTTTTACACTTCCGTAAGGAGATGTTAAGCGCACCTTTGTACCGTCTGTTAGATCACGTTCTTTCGCAAGTTCAGGCGAAACTTCCAAAAAGGCTTTCGGTGTCTTGCTTGAAATACCTTCAGACTTATACGTCATATTCCCTTCGTGAAAATGTTCAAGAAGTCGCCCGTTATTCACATGCAAATCATACTCTTCTTCGAATTCTAGCGGTCGGGTCCACTCTACTGGCCAAAGTCTTGCTTTCCCTTCAGGTAAAGGAAATCCGTCTGTAAACAGGAGCGGTGTATCTGTGCCATCAGCAGCCACAGGCCATTGCAAACTATTATAGCCTTCCAAACGGTCATAGCTTACACCCGCGAACAATGGCGTTAACGACGCAGCTTCTTCCATAATCTCGCTCGGGTGTGTGTAATTCCAATCCGCACCTAAACGCTTCGCGATGTCTTGAATGATTCTCCAATCCGGACGGGAATTCCCAAGGGTTCAAGCACTTGGTATAACCGTTGAAAACGACGTTCCGTATTGACAAATGTTCCTTCTTTTTCAAGGCTTGGGCTCGCTGGCAATACGACATCTGCATATTCACACGTTTTCGTAAAAAATACATCTTGAACGACGAAGAATTTCAGCTTTTCAAAGGCTTCTTGTACATAGTTAATATTTGCATCGACAATCCCCATATCTTCCCCTTTAATATAGAGGACTTCCAAGTTTCCTTCATGGATAGCGTCAACCATCTCATGGTTATTTAGGCCAGGTTCAGCTGAAAGCTCTGAGTTCCATTTCTTTGCAAACCGATCACGAACATCATCATCCGTAACAAATTGGTAGCCAGGGAAACGGTCTGGCATGCTACCAAAATCACTCGCCCCTTGTACGTTGTTATGTCCACGAAGTGGGTACGCACCTGCACCTGGTTTCATGTAGTTACCGGTCACAAGAAGCATGTTAGAAATTGCTGTACTCGTGTCACTTCCACCCCCGTGCTGTGTTACGCCCATCGCCCAAAGCACCGAGGTCGTCTTTGCTTCGTGAATCATCGTTGCGATTCGAATTAGCTCTTCTTTACTCATGTTCGTGACTTCAGCAGCGTAGTCGAGTGTGTACAAATCAAGACTGTTCAAATACTCGTCCACGTTGTTCACATGTTGTGCGAGGAACTCGGTATCATGCCACCCTTGGTCAATGATGTATTTCGTCACTGCTGATAGCCAAACGAGGTCGCTGCCGGGCGCTGGTTTTACGAACAAATCCGCTCGTTCTGCAAGTTCGTGTTTCCGCAAATCGGCGACGATCACTTTCTGTCCGTTCAGTTTTTGTGCACGTTTTACACGTGTCGCTAATACTGGATGTGACTCAACGGTATTGGAACCGATGGAGATGACAAGTCCTGACTGCGCAATATCGCCAATTCCTCCGGAGTCTCCTCCATAACCGACGGTGCGCCATAACCCCATCGTTGCGGGTGATTGACAATATCTCGAACAATTATCGATGTTGTTCGTGCCGATGACTGACCGTGCCAACTTCTGCATAAGGTATGATTCTTCGTTCGTACATTTTGATGAGGAAATAAACGCGAGTGCATCAGACCCCTTTTGCTTCGCTGTTTTCTTGAACTTCTTCTCGATCAAGTCCAGCGCTTCTTCCATTCTGCTTCTCTAAAAGCATTACCATCACGAATGAGTGGTTTCGTCAAGCGCTCGTCACTGTTCACATAGTCCCAACCAAACTTTCCTTTTACACATGTGGAAATGCCGTTTGCAGGCGCTTCTTGCTGAGGTTCCACTTTTAGAATTTGACGGTCCTTTGTCCAGACATCGAAAGCACAGCCAACACCACAATACGTGCACACTGTTTTCGTCTTTTCAATTCGCTCTTCACGCATCGTCGCTTCTAAATCTGAAATCGTCATGAGCGACTCGTAACCCGTTTCTACATTTTTCGTAATGTTGACCATCGGTTTCATCGTTTCATCGTTTACTTTCGTTAAGAAACCCGCTTCTTTCTCCATGCCGACTTCCATCATCGCGTTACACGGACACACAGTTGAACAATGTCCACAACTCACACATGAGGAATCATCGATCGAAGTGTTCTTGTCCCATATTACTCGTGGACGTTTTAAGTTCCAGTCAATCGATAGTGTCTCGGTCACTTGGACGTCTTGACAAGCTTCAACACATCTTCCGCACAAAATACACTGATCGGGGTCATAGCGATAAAATGCGTTTCTTTGAACAGGAGCTTCTTTGCTCGTGTGAGGTGTTTCTTGGTGGCTAATGCGCATCTCTTTGACTGTGTTATGTATCTCGCAATTGCCGTTATTAAAATCACACACTGTGCAATACAATTCATGGTTTCCAAGCATTCGATCCATGGCAATAAGCTGTGCTTCGTGCACATCACTTCCTGCAGACTCAATGACATCGCCGTCTTTAATTGGCGTCGAGCAAGCCTTACAAATTCCCCGTTCACTTTCACGATACATGAGTCACACGTCTCAATTGCCCCAAGACTCGGATGATAGCACAAACTTGGAATTTGAATGTCTTTTTTCGTCAAATAATTAAGAACTGAATCTTCGGTTGAGACCTTCTCCTGTCTGCCATTTACGGTTACGTTCAAATGTTCGCTCAATTTATATTCCCCTCTCTTTATGCAAACGTGAACTTTCCAACTTTTTCCCTGATCTTTCTAGGTTCAAACATTTCCAAATCGTTTTAAAACGATTACTTTTGGGTATATAGACTCTACTCGGATAGGAGGACACCATGTATAAAGACACCATACATACGTTGAACGACCAAGCAAGAGGAAAATATCAATTGTTCACTGATTCACCGCTTCGTTATTTAATCGCCTCAATGTTAGCAGGCGCTTATGTCGGTGTCGGAACCATCGTGTTATTTTCTGTAGGAGGTCCTTTGCAAGCAGCTGGCTCCCCTTTTTTAGACATTTTAACCGGTGCCACATTCGGGATCGCTCTAGCACTCGTTCTTTGGGCAGGCTCTGAACTCTTTACGGGCAACAACCTTATCTTTACGGTTAGTTCATTATCAAAAGTGACGACGTGGAAACAAACATCGATCATCTGGTTGTGGAGTTATGTTGGAAATTTTATCGGTGCTGCATTCTTCACGGTACTTATTGTCATGACAGGCATCTTTCAAGACGTGCCCGAGCATCACTACATGTTCTCGCTATCGGCTGAAAAAATGAATGCGCCGGCAATGGACCTTCTATTTCGTGGAATTCTGTGTAACTGGATCGTCTGTTTAGCGATTTGGACATCACTTCGCGCTGAAGGTGACATCGCAAAACTGTTTTTAATTTTTGTGCTTATCTTTGCATTTATCGCCGCAGGCTTAGAACATAGTATTGCGAATATGTCTATTCTAGGCATTGCTCTCATGCACGGTGGCTCTGACACAGTAACATGGGCAGGGTTTGTGCATAATTTGATTCCTGTGACGATTGGCAACATTATTGGTGGAGCATTATTTGTCGGGGGTCTTTATTTTTACATTAGCAATAAAAAGCAAGGTGAAATTAAAAGAGAAGCCTAATTAACTACTCGGCAGCTGACGCTGCCGGTTTTTTTATCCTCCACTTACTGGGGGATGAGCGCTAGCGTATCGCCATGTTGTACACGGTCATCATTTTCGCTGAACTCTTCGTTAATTGCGGTCATCGTTTTGCTTAACGCTCCGGTTCCTAGTTGATACTTCATCTCTACCCAACTCTTTACTTCTTGCACAGAGTAGCCATCAACACTTGCTTTGATGCGACTCTCACCGGCTTTATCGCCAATCCAAGCGAAGAAAAGAATTTCAACCATGGGCGGCTTCCTCCCTCCCATTCTCCTCTTGTTGGTCTCCAATCCAACTTGTGCCATCATCCCAATGCTCTTTTTTCCAAATCGGAACCATCTCTTTGATTCTCTCCATCGCAAAAGCATTTGCATCGTAAGCATCTTTTCGGTGTGGTGAGCTGACAGCAATTGCCACAGCAACTTCTGAAATATGCAAAACACCGAGGCGATGAGTAATCGCAATGTTGACATGCGGCCACTTTTCTTGCACTTCGTCTCCAATTCTTTGGAGCATTTTTTGAGCCATTGATTCGTACGCATGGTATTCAAGTTGCACCGTACGCTTGCCATTCGTTAGTTCACGAACCGTGCCTAGAAACGTTAATACCGCCCCTGCATTCCGGTGTGAAACTTCGTCTATGAGCGGTTGGATATCAATGGGTTCTTTCGTCAGTTGAAACATCTCTGCCAATTCCTCCTTTCATGATGTAGTGGACAATGTAGCTCACGTACGCATGTACGTTTTCATAATCAAAAACAGGCACGTCTAGACCACGGTCGATGGCACATGGGTAATGACGGTCACGATGTGATCACGCTTTAACAAATGGAAATCGGCTTCGTCTCGAATGATGACGATCGAAGCATACCGATCCTCTCTTTTCCACCCTTCAACGAGAACGCAGCTCGTTTTTTGCAGCTGTTGTTGGAGTTGAATCAACGCATCAAGTGAAGAAGTGCTGTTATGTACGTCAATTTGCACATGACCCTCTCCTTCAACAAGACTGACAGAAGCGCCCGCTCGGAAAAAACGTGCGCTATCTGTGCTCTTTGCAAGCTCACCGCCATGTCCATGATGTTTGACGACACCTACCGTAACGTTTTTCGACGATAACTCCCGCGTAATTTGTTCAATTAATGTCGTTTTTCCAGCGTTTTTATAGCCTACGACTTGTATGATGCGACAAGGTTGTCCCACGGCCACTCACTGCCTTTTTGATTCTCTAAAAATAACAAGTCCACTTCCATTCCCTTTTCGTATCCCCTTGTGCCTCCTGGTAAGACGATGAACACATCCGCTTCACCGAGTGAAATGACCGACCCAGACTTATCTAACCCCGAAGGACGGACAATATGTGTACCTTCTGACTCTTCAATCACCCCACGGACGAGGCGTGTAAACGGGTTCGGCTTAGGAAAATCGACACCGAGAACGCCTTTGCTTCTCTGTAAGTGTGCAAACTTCGTGCCTAAAGCCTTGCGGATGAGGGGACGGACAAACACTTCAAACCCGACATAACAAGCGCCTGGGTTACCAGACAATCCGAACATAAGCTTGTCTTCCACAGCGGCTGCCGTTGTGACACTACCCGGTCTCATCGCTACTTTGTTAAAGAGTGTGTCCGCTCCTAAACGCTCAATAATGGCTGGCACAAGATCAAAGTCACCGACAGAAGCTCCTCCTGTCGTAATCATGACGTCTACTTCTTGTAAATGTTCAGATACTGCGGTTACGCATTGGTCGAGATCATCTGGAAGTTTACCGAACATAACCGGTTCCCCACCTGCGCGCTTCACTTGAGCCGCTGCCATGTAAGCATTGCTGTTTCGAATCTTCCCTGGAGACAAAGGCTCATGCACATCTAGCAGTTCACTACCCGTAGCAAGAATGCCAACTTTAGGCTTTCTCGCGACTGGAACAACATCATAACCAAACGTCGCGAGCAAAGCTGTGACCCCTGGGTGAATAAAGCTTCCCCTTTGAACGAGAGATTCGTCTTTTCGCGTATCTTCACCTTGAAAACTAATGTTGTCATTGTGCAAAAGCGGACGGACGAGGGATATTTCCTCGGCGTTGATTTCATTCACGAGCTCTAGCATCACGACGCGTCACAACCGTCGGGAATCTTTGCCCCTGTCATAATCCGCACCGCTTCACCCGCTTGGACCGTTCTCGGGTAAACCGTGCCCGCACCAATTTCACCAACGACTGACAGTGTGACTGGTTCGTTTCGATTCGCTGTACTCGTGTCGGTAGAACGCACCGCATAACCGTCGTATGGCGAACGGTCAAATGGAGGAACATCATGGTCTGCAACGAGTGTTTTTGCTAAAAAACGATGATCTGATTCCAACAAAGGAACATGATCGACTCGTTCCGACAGTTCATACTGCATCACTTTGCCAACGGCTTCGGCAATTCGAATGGGTTTGCGAATTTCTACCACTGATTCCTCGCCTTCTTTCATTATTTAATTGTTAGAGAGTGGACAATCGCGAACCTTTACCCTCCAATATAGGACATCTCAATCTTTTTACGTTGCTTTGCTGATTCATTCGTTCGTAATTCTGAATAGCGATCCGCTCGAAGATTCCATATACTGCGAATTCGCTCTCGAAGTTGTGTGGCAGACATCCCGTTTCGAACATCAGATTTTAGGTCCGTACCTCGTTCTGAGAATAAACAGGTGAACAATTTGCCGTCTGCACTTAACCGTGCCCGCGTACACGTCCCGCAAAACGTCTCGGTGACAGAAGAGATAAACCCTACTTCTACATTTGAACCATCCTCGTATGCATAGCGAGAAGCGACTTCACCGAAGTAGTCTTCTTCTTGTGCCCGAAGAGGTGCAATTGTAGAAACACGGTCATAAAGTTCCTTTTTAGATACGACTTGAGAGAAATCCCATCCATTCGTTTGACCCACATCCATGAACTCAATGAACCGAAGGGTTATGCACTCATCTTTACAAAATTGTGCCATTGGAATGACTTCATGTTCATTGACTCCTCTTTGCACAACCATGTTCACTTTCACGCCTAACCCTGCTTTTTTTGCCGCCTGGATGCCACGTATGACTGCCTCAGGGTTCGTTTTCCGACCGCTCATCTGTTGGAACGTGGCAACAGACAACGCATCAAAACTAATATTAACGCGACGTAAGCCTGCTTCTTTTAACGGTTGTGCTAATCGTGGAAGCATCACGCATTGGTCGTCAGTGCAATATCTTCAATACCGTCAATCCCATCTAAACGGTGGATCAATTGAGCCACATCTTTTCTTAGCAAAGGTTCTCCACCCGTAATGCGCAGTTTATTTACCCCCAGATGAGCAAACGCCGTTGCCAACTCCACAATCTCGTCAAAAGAGAGCAACTCTTCAGAATCCATGAACGCATAATCTGGTCCAAACACTTCTTTCGGCATGCAATACGTACAGCGAAAGTTACAGCGATCCATAATGGAGATGCGCAAATCTTTCAGTGGCCTGTCTAACTGATCGTGAACTTCGCTTCTTGCCACTTTACGATCCCTCCTTACCTCACGTACTATAAGAGTAGATAAGGTAAATATTTCTAACAGTTTAACATAGTGAGAGTGAGGCGAGAAAAGAAAATGCATCATGAGCATGACGCAACTGGCGTATCCGTTGCCATTTTAACACTTAGTGATACGAGGTCCTTCGCTGAAGATCGCAGCGGTCAAACCATTCAATGGTTACTAAAGCCGACGCACGAAGTTGTTTATTATAAAATGATGAAAGATGATCCCTTCCAACTTCAAGAACAGATAAACGCATGGGTGAGAGATCCGCTTGTGGATGTGATCATTACGAATGGTGGTACAGGAATGAGCAGACGTGATCAGACGCATTCGACAATCAAACAGCTACTAGAGAAAGAGATGATAGGGTTCGGAGAGCAATTTCGACTCCAAAGTTTCGAAGAAATTGGCCCAAAATCTATGCTGAGCAATGCAATCGCAGGGTCTGTCGAGCAAACGAGCATTTTTAGTTTACCTGGTTCGACAAATGCTGTTCAGTTGGCTATGAGAGAACTCATCTTACCGATTTTGCCTCATCTAACTGGGGAATTACGAAAATGAACGTCACGGGTCTGATTCTAGCTGGAGGCAAGTCAAGCCGCTACGGAAAACAAAAGCTATTTGAAACATTCGACAATGAGCCCTTTACATGAGCAGTGTGCGCGCCTTAAAAGCCGCAAACATCACGAATTATTCGATTGTGACGAACGAGCAGCTAGCCGAAACGTTTCAACGAGCTGGACACTCTGTAATCGTTGAACCACAAGCTCACGGTGGCCCGTTACGTGCGCTCTATCATGGATTTCATGCGCTCAAAAACGAACCCGGTGAATGGTTTCAAGTTCTCGCAGGAGATTTACCGATGATTCACGGAGAACTGCTACTCACCCTCCAAAATACTGCAATTGAAGACGTAGAAGCAGACATCGTTCTTCCCATTCATAAAGGACGTGCACAACCATTGCATGCGCTATACCATCGGCGAACATTACACACACTCGAAACAATCATTGAACATGCTGACCATATGGGTGCGCTTTATGACGCTTCATCAACAAAATATCTTGCTTTTGCAGACGAAGAAAAAGGATTTTTAAACATCAATTCCGAACATGATTGGCAAGGGAGTTTTTAAGATGAAAGATTTTTCTCATTACAATGACCAAGGCCGACCCCAGATGGTCAATATTTCAGAAAAACAGCCGTCAGTGCGTACAGCAACGGCGACAAGTCGAGTCCGTTTATCAAAAACACTTTATGAAGCGATTCATTCTGACAGCATTCAAAAAGGAGACCCCCTTCCCGTCGCTCAAGTTGCCGGCATTATGGCCGCCAAAAAAAACGTCGGAGTGGATTCCGATGTGCCATCCGATTATGTTGCAAGGAACAGATCTCCACTTTACTTATGAACGAGATGGAGATGATTACTTATTGTCCATTACTGCAGTTGTCACTGTTGATGCGAGTACGGGTGTTGAGATGGAAGCATTGACGGCGGTAACAGCGGCGGCACTAACTTTTTATGATATGTGTAAATCTGTGGACAAAGCAATGATTATCGAAGAAACATACCTCGTAGAAAAGACAGGTGGAAAAAAAGGAGATTTCCACCATCCTCGAAAACAATAGTGAAAGGAGTTTCCCTTTATGCAACATGACGCGTTTATAAACGATGAAGTGACCCAGTTATGTCGATTGAATGACACGACACTCACGGCCCCCATCGCCCCAGAAAAGTGGTCGATTAAAGAAATTATTGGTCATATGTATTATTGGGACGGCTATTTATGTGAACACGTTTTGCCATATATCGAGGAGAGCGTGTCATTACCCGAATTTCCTAGTCATGATGAGTTTAATCAAAAAGCGATGGAGAAAATTCAAAGACGATCACCGAAAGAGGTGCTTCAACAATTTTTAAGGCAACGGCGTAAGCTCATTACTGCCTTCTCAAAGCATCCAGATTCACTCGTCTTCACAATCCGAGAAGGGTTGGAAGACGTGCCATATACGATCCAACAACTTCGCCATGACTTTCTAGAACATGATGAGCATCACTTATTACAAATTCGTCAGTTTTTGAGCGACCGTTCTGTGGACTCCCCTAATTCATAGGTGAAGACTAAGATCGGTTGGCTCAGAATAGAACTCCATGATCGAAAAAACACGTGCCGCATTCGGTTTGAATGCGGCACGTGTTTCATTGTAGAACACTATTTCTTATTTCTTCTTCTGAATACCCAGCTATTGTAATAAAAGAATTTTGTTGAAGCACCACCTAGACCAATCAAGCGCTTCGCTGCATGCTTCATCTCCAAGTTGTTTTGCACATCGCCATCAGAAAGATAGATCGCATATAAACCTTGCTTGATCTTTCGGTGAAAAGATTCGTCTGGAAGTCCTGTAAGGTAATGGCTCGCCTTTTCATCTAAAAAGTGAAACCGCTCGACCATTTCATCTTCACTCGTATAATAAGCCGCAAAGTTCATTTCCTCTTCTTCAAAATCTTCCTCTTGGTCAACGAAGTAATCCAGCATAATGTGAACGCCTTGCATCCAAGGAAAATATCCTTTTTTTAGTTTCTCTGCTTCTTGCTCGGTGCGCGGCTTTGCAGCTGCATAGGCAGCCAAACAATAAAGAGCGAGCGTCGAAGCGGCGCAACATGCGAACTCATACCAACGCAACTCCGGATACTTCTCGGCATGTTCTTCATAGAAGGCAATGAGTAGCCTTCACGCTCATCCTCAGGCACATGCTTGTACACTTGAAAGTCTACGTAGTACTGGGCGAGCTCTTTCATTGCACTTTTCATCGCCGGATAACCTGGGAACGTTTTTAGCGTTTGTTGACATTCCTTAACGAGCTCATGCAAATAGCCGCCATCATCGTGACCCCCTCGAACACGGTAATAATCTTTCGTCGGTTCACCTGGCGTTAATGCATCAAGTAGCGCATCGTGTAACGCTCTGAAATCATCTGGGTCTTGTGAGTCATTTTTGTCACAAAGCGTATCTAAGTAATCACAAATGGTCTGGTAGGCACATAAAAATCGAATAAATGCCTCTTTATTGCCGCCAGCAAGGAGCGCGAGCACACTCCCACCTTCACAATGGAAATCTTTATCATCAATCGTCCATACCGCTTGATTACGTAATTCTTGTTCTGGAATTTCATCGGCTAACCTTTTCCAAGATTCTAGCTGCTGATGTACTTCAGGAATGGTTTCTCTATATGTTCGGTAAAGAATCGACCATGGCTTGGTCGGAACATGAAAATTCATCGGACACTCTCCTCATTCAACTTAAAGTCTACCAATCTTTGCCATGTGAAATATAACATAAAACGGAACACTTCTTCACGCTCTGGTTCATTAAACAGTTCATGATACAAACCTCGCCATTCTCTCATCGCTCGGTCTTCAATTCTTAGCCGGTTAAACCATTCATGAGCAGCAGTTTTGTCCACAAGGTAATCTTCTCCAGCCTGTAGGACAAGAAGTGACACGTTTGGAAATTCGTACGCGTGGTCTAAGCTCACTTTCATCGCTTTTGACAGTTCCTGATACCAACGAACAGAAACCGTATGTACAAACAGTTCATCTTTAAGAAATTCTGTACGCACTTCTGGACTTCTCGTCGCATGCTCAGCTCGAATGCCATTTTTAAAACTTAATCCCGGGACAATTCGGTGCATTGTTTTTGCGGCTGCTGTCAGCGCTTTGTTTGGTGGATCATACAACGCAAGACATGGTGAAGATAAAATCACACCACGAACCGGCAGTTGCTTTTCCATCATCATGCGAATGACCGCGAGTCCCCCCATGCTATGACCAAATAGAAATACCGGCAGCTCAAACGCTACCGCTTCTTTGTACCAATGGTGAACCGTATCAATATATTGTTGAAAGTGGTCGACGTGACCCCGTTTCCCTCTCGTTCGCCCGTACCCTGCAAATCGCCGGCGACAACATGAAAATGCTCACGATTTAACCGCTCAATTAGCCAGTCGTAACGTCCATAATGTTCTCCTGCACCATGAACAATGACAATCACACCAATGGCATGTTCAGCTTCCCAAATGCGCATGTTGATTCCTCCCGTATAAAACGACACCTTTCTTTCTATTAGACCATATGTGGCAGATTTTTCATCTGCCATCTGTATGATTTGACCTTTCCTCTAGCAATTGAAGCATTTCGCACATGATCACGTGTAATTTCTGATACACTGACGATAGAGAAAGGAGATTTTTGATGTATATCTATCCATTTAAGGAAATGTCCCCGAACGTTCATCCGAGTGTATATATCGCAGATGGCGTCGTGATTAGCGGCGACGTAGCCATTGAAGAAGATTCAAGCATTTGGTTTCATACGGTTATTCGTGGCGATGTGGACCACACAACGATCGGGAAGCGAGTAAACATCCAAGATCTCAGCATGATTCACCAAAGCCCTGGTAATCCGATTGTTATCGAAGATGATGTGAGTGTCGGTCATCAAGTAACCCTTCACGGTTGTACGATCAAAAAAGGCGCACTCGTCGGCATGAAAGCAACGGTTTTAGATGGAGCCGAAGTAGGTGAAGAAGCGTTTATCGGTGCAGGAGCTCTCGTCACACCCGGGACAACCATTCCACCAAGAACCTTGCCCTCGGCAGTCCAGCTAGAGTGGTACGTGAACTTTCTGAAGAGGACTTAGAAGAGATGAAACGTGTACGTGATACGTATGTTGAACGCGGAAAGCAATACCGTGCAATTACTGAGAAAAACTAGTGTATACTAAAAAAAATGAATAAAGGAGACAGACCGATGACAACGATCGAGCAAAACCTTGAAAATTACGCAGATCTCGCACTAAAAGTAGGCGTAAACTTGCAAAAAGGACAAACACTCTATGTACGCACTCCGATGTATGCTGCCCCTTTTGTTCGTGCCTTAACGAAGCGTGCATATGAGATGGGCTCTAAAAATGTACATATTGAATGGAATGACGAAGAAGCGACTCGCATTAAGTTTGAGTATGCACCTGACGAAGCCTTCTCCGAGTTTCCTCAATGGAAAGCGGATCCCCTTGTAAAAGCGGCAGAGGACGACGCTGCTTTCTTAAGTATTACAGGAGGTAACCCTGATCTCTTAAAAGATGCGAATCCTGAACACGTAGCCACGCAACAAAAAGCGGCTGGTAAAGCGTCAGAAACGTTCCGTAGCTATATCCAATCCGACAAAGTGAGCTGGTCTATTGTTGCCGTCCCTTCACCAGAGTGGGCAAAGAAAGTCTTCCCTGACTCGAGTGAAGAAGAAGCAGTTGATGAATTATGGTCATCCATTTTCTCTGCAACGCGCATGCATGAGCCTGATTTTGTTGACGCTTGGAAAAACCACCTGGCCACATTAGATGAAAAGCAACAAACGTTGAACAATAAGAAGTTCCACGCTTTGCATTATAAAGCCGAAGGCACTGATCTCGTTATTGAGCTTCCAAAGTCCCACATTTGGGCATCTGGTGGAAGTGAAAGCAAAGCAGGCGTTAACTTCGTTGCCAACATTCCAACTGAAGAGGTGTTTACTGCTGCTAAGAAAACCGGAGTAAACGGAACTGTAACGAGCACAAAGCCGCTAAATTACGGTGGAACGCTTATTACGAACTTCACGCTCACGTTTAAAGATGGAAAAGTTGTGGACTACCGAGCTGAGGAAGGTGAAGCTACGCTCAAAGGAATTTTGGAAGGTGACGAGGGATCAAAATATATTGGCGAAGTGGCGCTAGTTCCACATCGCTCCCCGATCTCGGATACGAATATTATCTTCTACAATACACTGTTTGATGAAAATGCTTCGAACCATTTAGCGCTCGGAAGTGCATACGCCTTTAACATCGAAGGTGGAAAAGACATGTCCAAAGAAGAGCTTGAAGATAAAGGCATTAATCAAAGCATTACGCATGTCGATTTCATGATGGGAAATGCGGATATGGATATTGATGGCCTTCATGAAGATGGTACACGTGAACCTGTCTTTAGAAAAGGCGCCTGGGCGATTTAAACTTTTGTGACGGGCACCCTCTTGACGAGGGTGCTTTTCCTTGTGAATAGGAGTTCCTGCAATGGGCTACTTTTTGTCTGTATTTCTTGATGTGATTTTTCCGATTTTATTGTTAATGGTCATTGGTATTCTCATGCAAAAGAAGTTTCAGTTTAATATCCGGCACTGGCAAATCTACTCACGTACTGCTTTATGCCTGCTGCCGTATTTCTTAACCTCGCACAAACCGAGCTAGACGTCCAACTGCTCGGCCAAGTGCTCGTGTTTTTAATCATCTATACCGCACTCATGATGATCGTTACGGGACTACTCGGAAAATCGTTGCAATTAGATCAAAAACAATCGGCAATACTTAAAAACAGCATCGGTCTAATGAATTCCGGAAATTACGGATTGCCGATTAGTCAGATGCTATTTCAAGCGAACCCCATCGGGTTGAGCGTTCAAATTATCGTTTTAATCTTTCAAAACATTCTTACGTACACGTACGGTCTATACAACCTCATCTCTGCTACGAAAAGTGGACTTGAAATTGTCATCGCCATGTTACGACTGCCCGTCATCCATGCGATGATCTTAGGCATTATTTTCAATGTATGGAACATACCGATCCCAACACCACTTTTAACACCGATCGAATATTTAGCAGATGGTTTCATGGCAGTCGCCCTCATTTTGCTAGGCGCACAAATTGCCTCATCAAAATGAGTAAGCTGAACCGCGTCATCATATGGGGAACGATTGGCCGACTGCTTGTCGGGCCTGCTGTTGCCCTCGCTGTCATTTGGACGCTTCAGATTGATGGCATTATCGCACAGTCTCTGCTTATTGCCAGCGCATTGCCGACGTCACGTAACAGTGCTACGTTGGCATTAGAACACGATGTTTTGCAAGAAACAGCTGGGCAAATCGTACTTTTTACTACGCTTCTTAGCGCAATTAGCGTCACCTTTTTCATCTATTTGTCGACGGTGCTCTTCTAACATGTACAAGACGCCTAGTAAATCACGAAGAAAAAACCCAGTAGGTGCCGGGTTTTTCTTCGTGATTATTTGATTTGACTCCCGTAGCAGCCGTTACAAACTTGGCTGCGTGATCACGTAAGCCTTGCCAATCTTGCTCGTCAATGAACGATTTCTTTAATAGTGCCCCGCCCGCTCCAGCAGCTACTGCTCCTGCTTGAATATATGATGCAATGTTTGTTTCGTCAATTCCACCGGTTGGCATCATTTTAATGTGGCCAAGCGGCCCTTGTAGTCCTTTAATAAAAGCTGGACCGAGCGTATCTGCCGGGAAAATCTTAACCAAGTCTGCTCCGAAAACGTGAGCTTGGTGCGCTTCTGTCGGCGTGTATACCCCGGGGATGACGATCACACGGTTGGCATTTGCAACACGGATGGTTTCTTCATCTAAAATCGGAGCAAATATGAACTCTGCTCCTGCGTCAATCGCTTCTTGAGCAGCTTGACCATTCAGCACGGTCCCTGCCCCAACGACAGCCCGATCCCCAGCCACTTGCTTACACTTCTGGATAGCCTCTAGTGCGCGCTCAGAGTCAACGGTCACTTCAAGACCGGTGACACCACCTTCAACGAGCGCACGAGCAATATGTTCAATCTTGTCAAATGGCAGCTTCCTTAACACTGCCACAACGCCTGATTCGAGTAACTGATCAATTTTCTCCATCGTGATCTCTCCTAACGTAAAACGTCTTTACTCGTTTGATTTAAAAACAAGTCTACTTCTTTGCGCGTAGGTAGACCTTCAATATCTCCCGGTGAACTCACCACTAAAGCACCTACCGCTGCACCGAGGTTGACGGCGTCATGCAACGTCATCTCCTCTAGTATTCCGACAATGACACCGGAAGCAAAACCGTCTCCAGCACCAATCGGATCAACGACGCGATCAACAGAATGACTGTTTACAAAACCACTTTTTCCATCTCGCTCGGCATAATAGGAATGGGTGGAACCATTTTTTATGACAATTTGTTTCGCACCGTCTAGGAACGCACGATGCGCGATTTCTGACTCATCGTTTGTCCCATACATCCACTCGGCCTCATCTAAGCCTGGGAGGAACAAATCGCTTAATCCAGCGAGTTCTCTCATGCGATCCCGTGCTCGGTCTTCACCGTACACTTCCATAATTTTAAAACGTAAGTTCGGATCAAACGAAACGAATAACCCTAATTTTTTCGCGAGGTGTATCGCTTTCGTAATGACCTCATCACAGCTTTTACTAATGAGAGGAGTAATGCCTGTAATGTGAAGAACCTTTGCATTGCGAAACAGTTCCTCATCGATCAGGTCACTACTCATTTGGCTCGCTGCCGAACCTGCACGATAATAATGTACCGAACCTTCATTTGGTCTTCGGAATTCTTTAATAAACAAACCCGTTGGTGCAGTTGGTGATGTTGTTACAAAGTTCGTATCAACACCTTCTCCACGAATGGACTGAAGTAAGTACTGGCCAAGTTCATCATCCCCAACTTGGCTCATCCACCTTGCAGAGTGCCCTAACCTTTGAATGCCAATGGCTACATTGGACTCTGCACCACCGTGGCGCTTTGTAAACGTATGCGTGTATCGAAGTGGGCCTTGCGACCCCGCTTCAAAAACGACCATCGTCTCTCCAATCGTTACTACATCCATAGAAGCCTCCTAATCGTGTGAAACCGTCTTTCCTTTTCTATTTTTAAATAACTTCATAAATAACGGCGTGAATAACGATAAAATGGCTAATACAATAAGGGTTGCTGCAATTGGACGTGTAGCAAAGATCATCATACTGCCTTCAGACATCGTTAACGCACGGCGAAATTCACTTTCTGCCATCGGTCCTAAAATGAGCGCAAGAACGATTGGTGAAGCAGGGAACCCATGCTTTTTCATAAAGAAGCCGATGATTCCAGCCCCAAGAACAACGTAGACATCAAAAATGTTGTTATTAATGGCAAACGCGCCGACTGTGGAAAGTACGAGAATGATCGTAATCATTAATGTCTTCGGAACGAGTAGCACTTTTGTAAATAAACGAATGCCTAATAGTCCAATAATGACCATTACGACTGCGGCAACAAGCATACCCGCAAACAAGATGTAGATTAACTCACCGCTCGTTTGAAAGATTTGCGGACCTGGTTGGATTCCTTGAACAACAAAGGCACCTAACATGACTGCGGCTACTGCATCACCAGGAATTCCTAATGTTAGTAGCGGAACCATAGCTCCACCTGTTACCCCTTGGTTTCCAGACTCAGCAGCTGCAATCCCTTTTGGATTCCCTTTTCCAAACAGTTCCTTATCTTCTTTTTTCGCAAAACGCTGGGCTTCATTGTATGAAACAAAGGCAGCGACGTCTGCACCTGCACCTGGAATAATTCCGATTAAGGACCCTAAAATCGATGATTTCGTCATTGTCGGAAACAGCCTAGGCATTATCCGCCAATTCGTTTTTAGCAACTTGGCCGTCACTTTTAACGGTCCGCCTTTTTCCTTAAAGTAATCGTCAGCCATAATAAAAGCTTCAGACACCGCAAATAGACCAATCATAATTGGGATAAAATCAAAACCTTCTAGCAGTACGGGTTGATCAAATGTATATCTCGGATAACTCGTCATCGGTCCATACCAATGGTTGCAATCAAGAGACCGACTACCCCAGCAATTAACCCTTTCACGAGCGATGCCCCAGCAATACTAGAAATAATACTAAGACCAAATAAAGCTAAACCAAACATTTCAGGCGCACTAAAACTAAGCGCAATGTTGGCGAGTTGTGGGGAAAGAAAGATCAACATGAGGACACTAATAATTGACCCAAACCCTGAAGCAATGACCGCAACATTTAAAGCCGTTCGCGCATCTCCTTTTTTGGTCATTGCATAACCGTCCATTGCGGTTGCTGCCGCTGCTGGTGTACCGGGTGTGTTTAATAAGATCGCAGCAATCGATCCCCCGTAAATGGAACCGAAGTAAATCCCAACTAACAACAATAACCCTGGTATAGCTTCCATACCAAACGTTACAGGTAAGAATAAAGCAACACCCATTGTAGCCGTCAAGCCTGGCAATGAACCGATGATTACACCTAGCAAAACCCCTGTAATTAATAATATCAGAATCATGGGATCTGCTAAACCGAGAAAGCCTTCCCACAGGTTCATCTAAAACCCTCCTTAATAAAGCACCCCATGAGGAATAGGAACATTTAACAATTGTTCAAATGCATATGAAACCGTAACTGGCAACAAAATTGCTGCTGGGACGATAAAATACCAACGACGTTCACCGAGAATAAGTAAATAACCGACGGTAAACAACAGAGTAGAGACAACAAACCCGATCGGTTGAACTAGAAACACATAGACACCAAATATTATCATAATAAGAACAACATTTATGTTCATTTTGCTATTTGACTTGGCGGGTGTTTGAAAGGCTAAAATAATGGCAAGCACAAGTAACAACACACTCAAAACTTGTGGGAAAAAGGCGGGACCTGGTGCGGTCCCGCTCGATGAGTTGAAACTTTGAGCCATAATAAAAGCAGCGACTGCAAACACGAGTAATAATAGGCTAATCACGTGGTTAGCATGAAGTTTTTGCATCCGGCTCGTCCCCTTCTATTAATCTAAATCTAAGGAAGGAATCAATTCTTCAAATAATGAATTTTGGTCGTTCATCAACTCTGTAAATCCTGCTGGATCTTCATAACGATATCCGAGTTGCAGCGTATCAATTCGCTCGATAAACTCTTCATTTTCGGCTGTAGCTGCTGCAGCGTCAGCGAGGACGTCAACAACCTCATCAGGCGTGTCTGCAGGCACTGTAATCCCTCTCCACGTACCAATAGACAGATCAATTCCAGATTCGCTTAATGTCGGCACATCTGGTAGAGCGTCCACACGCTCGTCCGCCATAACAGCAAGGACGCGTAAATCTCCGCTTTCCACTTGGTTAATCACTTCAGCTGGACTCACACTAACGGCATCAATATGCCCACCTAATAAGTTGTTCACTGCTGGAGCAGCTCCTTCAAACGGCACATGGTTAAAAGAACCATCGATTTCTTGCTCTAATGCTGAAGCTGCCAAATGCCAGATCGCACCTGTTCCAGAGTTACCGATTTGCAAATTCTCACCAGACTCTACCGCTTCAATAAAGTCGTCAATCGTTTCGTATTCAGAATCCGCTTGCACAGTGATAGCAGCTGAGTCTTCATTAAGAAGAGCGACAGGTTTAAAATCTTCTTCATAATTTAAGTCCGCTAATCCACTATGAGGAAGCGTTAACAATTCGACCGTCACGAGTGTCATTGAATGCCCGTCCGCAGTACTGTTTGCACCTGCTTGCATACCTACTGCACCACCGCCACCTTCACGGTTTGACACACTGACAGACTCACCAATTTCATCTTGCAAATAATCTGCAAAAGCTCTTGCTACCAAATCTGTTCCGCCACCCTCAGCATAAGGAACAATAACTTCCATTGAACTACTTGGGAAATTAGCCGCAGCATCTTCGCCGTTCGCATCTGTTGAATCGTCCCCGCCACATGCTACAAGACCTAATACTGGCACAAGCATTCCTAAACTTAGAAAATATTTTTTCATTAAAACTTCCCCCTATATTCTGTTTCACTGCACCTTTGTTCCTTATTGCGGAACGCTGTTCTTCTTAAATGAGATAAAGAAATCTATTGGTATCCTAATTCTTTCGATATTCTCCCGCACGTCGCTGTTAATAATCCAATCACTTCTTCGAGTCTTTGATCATCCATACGGTCCAACGGACCTGTAACACTCACACCATGATTGACCTCTCCAAGATGATTAAAAACGGGCGCTGCTACACACCGAATGCCTCGTTCGTGTTCTTCGTTATCTACGCTATATCCCAAATCTTTAATACGTGTAATGGCATCTTTTATCTCTATTTTTGTCGTTAATGTATGCTCTGTGAATTTCTTTCGACTCGTCACATTTTGGAAATAGTGTTCCAATTTCGAATCGGTTAGATGTGATAATAATACTTTCCCTACACCGGTACAATGCATAGGTGCCCGACGCCCGATCCTTGAATAGATTCGAATCGTATTCGAATGATGTTCTACTTTATCCAAGTAAACAACTTCAAAGTCTTGTTGTTCAACGAGATGGACAATCTCATTTGCTTCTCTACTCAAATCATCTAGAAACGGCCTCGCAATCGCCGTAATTTCCATTTGTTTTAGAACATATTGTTGCATTTCTAAAAATTTTAAACCTAACCGATAATTACCATTATTCGGTTCTTGCCTTACGTAACCATGATCTTCCATACTACTGAGAATGCGGTGCACTGTACTTTTTGCCACCCCTAAACGATGGGATAATTCAGTAACACCAAGTCCAAAATGATGATCTTTCAACAAATCTAATACGCGCAAGGCTCGGTCGATTGATTGTATCATCATCCCCCTCCTGTTCTTCATTAAGGAACGCTGTTTCACTTTTTCTAAAACGAATTATAGCCCTAGGTGAAAGCGGTGTCAACAAAATTCGACATTGTTTTTTGACGATTCCATTCTTAGTGGCTTGCAGAGTTTTTCTTCTTTCTTTGTAGGTAAAGGGTTAAGGCATGTACCACTTAGCATAAATTCCCAAATTAAACGAGTTCATTTATTTTGCATCGCCATGTAATCTAATCGGCGGTGACGAAATGCCGCAATGACCAATCAACGTACTTTGTTTAAAATGAAATGCTACTACTTATTGATTTCCAATGCTGGCGGATCGCTTGTGCTCTGGAAGTTTATGTGCATAAAACAAGGTTGAAGTTTGATTTAGAAAATGAACGTTCATAGATCGTCCATTATGAGGTGAACTGTGTTGTTTTGAAGCGACCTATATAGAATGAAGATTTTCCTGATTAACGCTGTTGGTTGTTAGGTTGGAGGGGTAGCGCGATGCTGGGTGCCATTTTGCGCGTAAGTTTGCCTAGTTTACCAATTTTGGCGCTCATTCAGCTAAACTCCTGCGCAGTTTGTTCCAACTGGAGCGCAGATTCAATGCCCATAAGCAAGCAACCTGTCGGCCCCAGCGGGGCCGAGGCCAAATCGGACTCGGTTCGGTGCGGTTCGCGCCGACGTCTTCGTAGCACAAGGGCGACATCGGTTCGATGCTGCTCCTGGCTACGGTGTGTGGAAAAAAGTCCAAATGCCCCATATCTTCATATTTGTGACATTTGAGAAAGAAAAACCATGATTTTAAACGTGAATTCGCACATAAACGGTGTCAACTGTCACAAATCGTGCAATTTGTGACAGTTGCATGCCGAAAGTGCCCGGTTTGAGGCTGGATTGTCACATACGTGACCGGTCATCACATGCTTGTGCGAGGTGGTGGGCCTCGGTGAGGACTTTTCACCCTTCGGCAAACGTTTTTCGTGTTGCCCCTAACCCTTGCAGTGACGAACAACGATCGACAACGAAGCTGTCGAAGTGCAACGAGATGAATTTCAACACGCAATATGCAAACACTCAACCGCAAAGACCGATCTCAGTCATCCGATTCAATGAATTTCTTAAGTTCAACTTATATAGATCATCATGAAAACGATCTAGATCGACCAGTATCTGGAAAAAACCAGCGTTTTAACACGATCTAGATCGTTCCGGGGGTGATCTAGATCACCGACATCTTAAAAATACCCAAATGTTATACAACGAGTAGTTTTTGCTCACAAACACGATGGCAACCTTGGTTGAACTGGAATGTACACGCAACTTTTTTCGTATACTCGGGTGTCAGGAGTTCCGGCTAGCATGGCTCAATCGGGAAATGAACGTGACGCGCTGTGTTATTTTTATAACGTGAATATATAGTATAAGAATTTCTCCATCAGAGGGTAAACGATCTTGTATAAATGGCATGACTACTTTGTTTCTAGCCTACATTCATATAAAAAAGCCCAGCCACTGGCTGAGCTTTTTGTTTAGATTCCTGATTCTGCTTTTAGCTGATCTGCTTTATCAGTACGTTCCCACGGAAGATCAACGTCTGTTCTTCCGAAATGACCGTATGCAGCTGTTTGCTTGTAGATCGGTGTTCTCAAATTGAGCATGCGAATGAGCCAGCCGGTCGCAAGTCAAAGTGACGGTCAACGAGTTCGAGTAAAACGCTCTCCGACACCTTTCCGGTACCAAATGTATTGATGGAGATGGATACAGGTTTGGCAACGCCAATTGCATACGCAAGTTGTACTTCACATTTGTCGGCAAGTCCAGCGGCAACGAGGTTCTTTGCGACATACCGCGCGGCATAAGAGCCAGAGCGATCAACTTTTGTTGGGTCTTTACCAGAAAAAGCACCACCACCGTGACGAGCAAAACCACCATACGTATCGACAATAATCTTTCGTCCAGTTAGGCCAGCATCACCTTGTGGACCACCGATGACAAACCGCCCTGTCGGATTAATAAAGTATTTTGTTTTGCTGTCGATCCATTTTTCTGGTACAACCGGACCGATGACTTCTGCTTTAACATCCTTTTCAATTTGTTCGAGGGTCACTTCAGGATGATGCTGGGTCGAAATAACGATCGTATCAACGCGTACTGGTTCATGATTGTCGTCATATTCAATCGTCACTTGTGTTTTTCCGTCTGGGCGCAAGTAATCCAAGACGCCATCTTTTCGTACTTTCGTTAGTTGTCTTGCAAGACGGTGAGAAAGCGAAATCGGCATTGGCATATACTCTGGAGTTTCATTATCTGCATAACCAAACATTAACCCTTGATCTCCCGCACCAATTTCATCAATCTCTTTGTCGGTCATAACGCCTTCGCGTGCTTCTAACGCTGCATTAACACCTTGAGCGATGTCTGGGGATTGTTCATCAATGGCAGTAATAATTGCACAAGTCTCTGCGTCTAGACCATATTTTGCCCTCGTGTAGCCAATCTCACTCAACGTTTCTCGTACGATCTTCTGAATATCGACGTATGTGGTCGTCGTAATTTCCCCTGTCACAAGAATAAGTCCCGTATTCGCTACAGTTTCACATGCAACCCGGCATTCGGATCATGGGTGAGAATTTCATCCAAAATTGCATCAGATACTTGATCACATATCTTATCTGGATGCCCTTCTGTCACTGATTCAGATGTAAAAAGCCTCCGGCCATTTGCTTCCATGTTTGTTTCCTCCTCAAACAATTCCTACTTACTCTATATGTGTAGATCCTTAATTCGTGCCGTTTGAACATGAAAAAGCCCCTTCACCTGTGAGGAAGGAGCATTACATTTCACCTTTCGCCTCTTATCTTGCAGAACACAAAGTCGTGTTTTGCCAGGTTGGCACCATTCCTGCACTCGGCAAGTGGTTGCTGGGTTTCATCGGGCCTGCCCCTCCACCTTCTCCTGATAAAAGCCTACTTGAATAATATAAAGGTTATATAGAAGAATTGCAAACGAGATGGCTTCTTTTATTGTGTTATACCATTTATAAGAATTTAGCTAATTTTACAAAGTCCATCCTTACATGTACTGCCAATCATCGGCCGATTCGCCGCAATTTTTTCATATAGCTTTTTGCCGATGGGTCGTATTGGAGTTTTGGACCCAAAGTATAACGGCGTGCGAAGCAGCGGGTGCAAACGTAAAAGCCGAATGACACCATCATACCCTCCGTACACATACGTATCATCAACGAGTACGTACATCTCTCGTTCAAAATCGGCGTATCGTGCAAAAGGATAGTGTTTTTCTAAGTTTTCTTCGCGCGTAGACACCCATTTAACTTGGCGAAATGTGGCATATTTTTGCAACTTCTCCTTCGTGTTTTGACAAAGTGAACAATGGCTATCATAAAACACAACACATGCTTTCATCCAAAATCGCTCCTATCTTGTTTTTTACACAATAATCATGGCACATTTGTGAAATTGAAAAATAGTATAGACTATAAGTTAAAATGTGTTATACTAATTTCAAATTCACACTTTCGTATCGTGAACAATGTGAGAAAGGATTTTGCCAATATGAGTACCGTATCTTTTGAATCTGCCTCCAACATTTATTAAAAGGGGAACACGTTGAACAGGACCTTCCTGAGTCCAGATTAGTAGAAAGAGCGCTCTCACGCAACGAAGGTGTGCTAACGAAGTCTGGAGCGTTTGCAGCAACCACTGGTTTGTATACGGGTCGATCCCCGAAAGACAAATTTATCGTTGATGAACCGACTATACATGAAGACATTGATTGGGGTGTCGTAAATACCCCTGTAGAAAAAGATGTGTTCTCTTCTTTATATCGTAAAGTTGTTCACTATTTAGGGCAACAAGAAGCGTTGTTTGTGACACACGGCTATGCCGGAAAAGATAAAGATTATCGTCTGCCCCTGCGTGTGATCAATGAGTTTGCTTGGCATAATTTATTTGCCCGTCAATTGTTTATTCGTCCTGAACAAGGGGAAACGCCAGCGGAGGAAGAGAACGGTTTTACGATCGTATCTGCCCTGGGTTTAAAGCAGACCCAGCCGAAGACGGAACACGTTCTGAAGCGTTCGTTCACATTTCATTTGAAGAGCGCATTGTCCTCATTGGCGGAACAGAATATGCCGGTGAGATGAAGAAGTCCATTTTCTCAATTATGAACTTCTTGTTGCCTGCTCAAGATGTATTGCCGATGCACTGTTCTGCAAACACGGGTAAAGAAGGTGACGTCGCTTTATTTTTCGGGTTATCTGGAACAGGAAAAACGACGCTATCCGCAGACCGTACACGTTTTCTTATCGGTGACGATGAGCACGGCTGGTCAGAAAACGGCGTGTTCAATATCGAAGGAGGTTGCTACGCGAAAACGATCAACCTCTCAAAGGATAAAGAACCTGACATTTATGACGCCATTCGATTCGGGGCTGTTCTCGAAAACGTCGTCTTAGATGATGAAAGTCGTGAGCCAGACTATGACGATGGATATTACACGGAGAATACAAGAGCTGCTTACCCGTTGGAACACATCCAGAACATGCTTCCACAAAGTATGGCAGGTCACCCAAATACAATTGTATTCTTAACAGCTGATGCTTTTGGTGTTCTTCCTCCAATTAGTAAACTTACAAAAGAGCAAGCGATGTACCATTTTTTAAGTGGATATACGAGTAAGCTTGCGGGTACAGAGCGTGGCGTTACAGAACCTGAAGCGACTTTCTCAAGCTGTTTCGGTGCACCATTCTTGCCACGACATGCTTCTGTTTATGCGGAAATGCTCGGTGAGAAGATTGATCAGCATGATGTGAATGTATTTCTCGTTAACACTGGCTGGAATGCAGGCGGCTATGGAGTGAGCGAACGAATTCCACTTAGCTTTACAAGAGCGATGGTGCAAGCTGCGCTTGAAGGGGAGCTTGACCACGTTGATACGACTGCTGATCCGTTTTTCGGACTGCATATTCCTACCCGTGTACCTGGTGTACCGGATGAAGTGTTGCAACCAAAATCTACATGGAACGAATCAGCAGAATATGACGCAAAGGCAAAAGAGCTGGCTCGCAAGTTCAAAGAGAATTTTGCACGCTTCTCTCACGTGTCTGATGACATTCGAAAAGCAGGACCAACATTTGAATCATAAATAATATCTGTACAGCTGTTTGAATTCATCTAGTGATGGGTTTGAACAGCTTTTTTGTGTTTAAAAATCCCGAGATGTTTTCTCAGATAAACAAACACCCGTCTATACAATCCGCATATGATAGGTGTATTGAAACATTTTGGGGGAGAAGATCATATGAAAAAATCATATCGACGACTGGTTGCTCCGGTTTTAGCGGTGCTGCTTCTTAGTGCTTGTAGCACGGACTCAGAAACAGAAACGGTAGAAGTTGCAGAAGTGACTCGCTCGATTTTTTATGCGCCGCTATACGTAGGGGTTGAGGAAGGCTTCTTTGCCGATGAAGGCTTAGATATTAACATTACGACGACGTGGGGCGGCGACACAACGATGACCACGTTGCTAGCAGACAGTGCGGATGTTGCTTTAGTTGGTTCGGAAACATCCATTTATGTTCACGCTCAAAACCCAAGTGACAGCGTCGTCAACTTCGGGGCTTTAACACAAACAGATGGAACCTTTTTAGTATCGAGAGAACCGATTGAAGACTTCACATTTGAAGACTTACGTGGCAAGGAATACCTTGGTCAGCGGCTGGAGGAATGCCACAGATGGCCGGAGAATACGCACTTGCTCAAAATGGCATTGATGTTGATGAAGATGTAACCCTTGACCAAAGCATTGATTTTGCCAATATTGCAGGTGCATTTGCATCAGGGTCTGGAGATTTTGTTCAACTCTTTGAACCACAAGCGACTGAGTTTGAGGAAGAAGGATTAGGTTATGTCGTCGCAAGCTTTGGGGAAGAGTCAGGCATTTTACCGTATACAAGTTTTATTACGAAAGAAAGTACAATTGAAAATAATGAAGAGATGCTCGTGAAATTTAACCGTGCACTTTATAAAGCACAGCAGTTCGTTCAAGAGGAAGATGTTGACACAATCGCCACGTCCATCGCTCCTTATTTTGATGAAACATCTGAACAACTGATTGCTCAAGTTATCGAAAGGTACCGCAACCAAGACTCCTATGCAAAAGATCCGTACATTGATGAAGACGGATGGGAGCATTTACAAAATATAATGGACGATTCTGGGGAGCTTCCAGAGCGATTTGGTTACGAAGAACTCGTCAATCGTTCCATTACGGATCAAGCATTAGAGTAATCGTTTAGTTCAGGGCTTCTGAAGCGGTTCAGGAGCCCTCTTCAATGTTCAATTCCCCTCTATATATGATTAAAGGAGGTAGATCCGTGGCACGACTGCAATTGCAAAACATCGAAAAATATTTCTTTACCGGATCTGATATTGTTGAAGCGATTCGTAATGTGAATTTGGAAGTTGACGATGGTGAATTCGTTTCTATCATCGGTCCGAGTGGTTGCGGAAAAACGACAATACTTTCTATGATTGCGGGCTTAACAACACCATCAAGCGGTGATGTCGAATTCGACGGGGCAAAAGTTACCTCTCAGACAACCAACATTGGTTATATGCTTCAACAAGATTATCTTTTTCCGTGGCTAACGATTGGCGACAATATTAACATCGGTCTTGATATTACCCGAACGAAAACGAAGGAAAATGAGGATTATGCGAAGGACCTGTTAGATCAAATGGGGCTCCTTCGCCACATTGATCAGATGCCTTCTGAACTCTCTGGCGGCATGAGGCAACGTGCTGCTCTCGTCCGCACGCTTGCAGCAAAGCCATCCCTCTTATTACTTGATGAACCTTCTCTGCTCTTGACTATCAAACAAAATTATATTTAGAAGATCTAATTCACGAAACGCTTAAAGCAAGGAAGAAAACAACCGTGCTTGTTACACACGACATTAGTGAAGCGATTGCGATGAGCGATCGCGTCATCTTACTAAGCCACCGTCCCTCTGTCGTTCAAGAAGTGTTTAGCATTCCAACTGAATTGCGGGCATTAACGCCATTAGAAGCGAGAAATCATAGCGAGTTCCAATGGTGGTTCCAGACGATTTGGAAGGAGTTAGAATCCCTTGAAACCACAAATTAAAGAACAATACGAAAAGCATCTAAAAGCCAAGCGATTAGAAACGTGGAAAATTCGAGGGACCCAACTTTTTATCTTGATCAGTTTCTTCGTTTTATGGGAAGTTGCTAGTCGAATGCAATGGATCGATCCTTTATTGTTTAGCTCCCCTTCCAACGTATTTGAATTATTTGTAAGTATGTTGCAAAGTGGTACGCTACACGTCCATATCGGCGTCACGCTACTGGAGACAATCCTTGGTTTATCATTGGAACGATCGGTGGAATTGTCATTGCCGCTAGTTTATGGTGGTCTCCTTTTCTTTCTCGTGTGCTTGACCCTTATCTCGTCATTTTAAATGCGATGCCTAAAGTCGCGCTTGGACCCATTCTCATCGTCAGCTTTGGACCGAATATGAGTTCCGTAATCGCTATGGGGGTACTCATTTCCATTATTGTCACAACACTCGTCATCTACAATGCGTTTAGAGAGACAGACCCCAATTTTGTAAAAGTCGTCGATACGTTTGGAGCTAAGCGTTCACAACGTTTCCGCTACGTTATTCTTCCAGCGTCTTATCCGGCAATGGTTTCCGCATTAAAAGTCAACGTCGGTTTAGCATGGGTCGGAGTCATCGTTGGGGAATATCTCGTATCAAATCAAGGCCTCGGGTATATGATTATCTACGGATTCCAAGTGTTTAACTTTAACATGGTGATGCTCAGCCTTGTTCTCGTAGCTATACTCGCGACGCTTATGTATCAAGGGGTTGCAATCATTGAGCGATCCATGAACAAGAAGCGTAGACAATAGCATTTTATTGAATCAACATGATTAAAAAGAGACACTGTGCCGGTTTTCACGGTACAGTGTCTCTTTTTTAAGAGCGGGTTACGTGCAGATGGAAGCTTGTCGCCTTGATAAAAAGAGCGAACTGTCACAAATAGCTAAGTATGTGACAGTTCAGGCAGAAATACCGGCGTTTGGAGCAGGCAAATGTCTCATAAAAGTTCCAACTGGTCACAAATAGCAAGGTAAGTGACCATCTGAGTCGATATGAGCCGGGTCTGTGGCACGAATGGTCACATAAATGAGCTCCCGGCCCTCCACCCCATACAGTCGAAGAGAAGTGTATATGAGGGTGCTGTACCTGTAGCACAAACTGTCACAAATAGCTAGGTATGTGACAGTTCAGGTTGAAATACCAGCGTTCGGGACCGACAAATGTCTCATAAAGCTTAGGAATGGTGACAATTCAAAATTCACGGGGCATATCGGGCAATACATAGCCCGATATGCCTGCTCGATTGTCCCATAAAAAGCGAGAGAGGCTCAACTCCCTCTCTGACCAAACGAGTGATTCGTTCTCCTTCGTTTGTCTAGCCCACAAAAACCAGGTGGTTAACGAGGAAACGCGTCAATTCTTTCTTAACCTTGTGTATCAACCTCAAACTCTACTCTTGTCGTCACTAAGAACTCCTTTAATCACGACGCGACATCACGAACTATGTGCGTTCGCGTTTTTGCCGTTCTCTTTCATCCCATTCTTCATCGGTTAATGGGTATGTGCGTGTAACCTTAAACGATAAGAGAAGGGCAGCTACCGTGAGAAGAGCAATGACACCTGTTGCCATTATTGCACCTAAAATATCTGGATCAAACGTCGTTCCTTGTTGATCTGCTACAACGGCTGTAGTCGTCATCGTTGTGACGAGCATCGCTGTTCCGATCGAAGCCGCCATTTGACGGACGGTGTTGCTTACTGCTGCACCGTGAGGGATAAGTTTAGGCGGAAGCTGATTCAACCCTGCCGTATTGACAGGCATCATCACCATCGAAAACCCAAACATCCGAATTGCAAACATGACGGAAATGTAAACGAGCGTCGTCGTTTGGTCAATAAACATAAGACCCACTGTGGACGCACTCATTAGAATGAGACCAGGTACGGCAAGTGCTTTCGCCCCAATTCGGTCGAAAATCCGACCGGTAATCGGGGCCATCAATCCGGCAATGAGCGCCCCGGGTAAAATGACGAGCCCTGCTCCATTGCTGTAAACCCGCGCATATTTTGCAAATAAAGCGGAATGATCGTTTCTAAACCAATTAATCCGAGAAACCCGATCGCAGCGATAATTGATGAGATCGTAAATATGCGAAGTTTGAATACACGTAGCTCCAACATCGGTTGTTTCATCGTTAACTGTCTGTGCACAAACAACATTAAAGAGACTAGCCCGACAAACAGAACGAGCAGTGTGATTGGATCTGTCCACCCTTGGTTACCAGCGCTCGTAAAGCCATACAATAAACCACCGAAACCGAGTGTGGATAAAATTATGGACAGCACGTCCACTGTACGTTCTCGTTGTTCAGTTACATTTCTCATCGCGAAAAAGGCAACGACAATCATCACAATTGTGAGTGGTACAATTCCCCAAAATAAAAAGCGCCATTCATAATTCGACGTTACCCATCCTGATATTGTCGGTCCAATTGCTGGGGCAAAAGAAATGACTAAACCGATGTACCCATTGCAGTTCCCCGTTTTTCGACCGGGAAAATTAACAGAAAAACGGTTTGCATGAGGGGAAGCATCACGCCTGCACCGATGGATTGAATAACTCTTGCTGTAATGAGTGTCGGGAAATTAGTCGCTAACCCGCCAAAAATCGTGCCGACTAAAAATACGAGCATCGCAGTTAAAAATAGTTGGCGTGTTGTAAATTTTTCAATTAAAAACGCAGTAATCGGAATCATAATTCCATTGATCAGCATAAAGATTGTCGTTAGCCATTGCGCTGTATTTGCGGTAATTCCCATTTCATCCATGATCGGTGGGATCGCTGTAATCATTAACGTTTGATTTAAAACAGCTACAAATGACCCTGCAATTAACAATGAGGCGATTAACACTTTACTATATGGTTCGTTTTGCTTCATGTAGGACTCCCTATTTGAATCTACCATTTTAACTTAGACTAATAGAAGATTATACGCCGAATCAAAAACTTCGGCAAACGAAAGAGTTCAGGTTCACAAAAAAAGAGCATTTGAACGACTATAAATTCAAACGCTCCATCGAGAGCTGCAAAACATCATCTTTCATGACGAAGCTATACGCCGAATCTTGCTTAATTTTAACCGGTAATTGTTTACGTAAGACAGGACCTTTCGTTTCAAAGTAATTGGCTTGCCTTTCAAGCGTTGCAACTTCTGCAAAGTAAATATTTTTTATGACGGTTTCTGCCTTTGCCTGTACTTCATATTGCCCGATGTATTCGAGGCTGTGGATCCGAGCACCCGTTTCTTCCCATACTTCTCGTACGGCTGCCATCTCCGGATTTTCTCCAGGTTCCACTTTCTCCGGGGAATTCGAGCCTCGGTCTTTATGTTGAGTGAGTAGCCACTCTTTTTTGAGCCGGCAGATGACCCAGACGTGTTTTGGGTCTGTCGAGAAGGTTTCCCGTTCAAACGACAGACGAACATGATTCCCATAATAATCGCGGAACTTGTGCATAATCGAAATCCTTTTTTCTTATAGTGTATGACGAAAAGACCGATCTCATGTTGGATCGGCCTGCCTTACTTATTCACTAAGCGGTGAACCTTTTTCTCTATACTGCTCATAAAGAGAGCGTGCCATCTGTTGTGACCAGTTGGCGTTGTCTGCTTTTCGGTTCTTGAATTCTTCAATCAACTGATCTCCCGTGTAGCCATCGGCAATGAGCGAATCCAAAATGTAATTGAATACATCTTCTTTTTTCATCGCCATCTTACTGTCAATTAAATAAGAATATGTGGACTCAAGCTCTCTCCCAGAGCGAATGCGCCCGACCATCGTCGCCGGGTCATTGTTCTCATGGGAAATAATGACTTCCATCATGACATCGGTTTCTTGTTCTTTGAGTGGGTCGAACACTTTCTTCGCGTCGGCATCAACGACGACTTCAAGAAGCCACCAACCGCCCTCTTCACGGTTAATGACAAGTCCCTCATGCAATTCAATCTTCTCTTGACCCGGCTCTGTATCTTTTTCTAGTAGTAATCGCAATCCCTTTAGTCTAAACGTCTTCATCTATTCATCACATCCATGAATTCATTGAGTGAGATCGCTGATTGTTTCGTTTATTGTCTTCTTGAAGCCAGATCAGGAAACGTTCTTCCTGGTCGGTCAGCGGACGCTCCAATGCTTGCTTGAATTCTTCAATCAAATCCATTCAGACATTCCCCTTTTCGCCCTTTTGGAAAATCGTCTATACATGTCTATTACATAGGTTCGATAAACATGTACATTTTCCTTTAAATTTTGCAGTAAAAAATGGGTATGCCAGACTATACGAGTTGCTCATACGCTTTTTGTAGCCGATCTAGTCCTTCTTTCACATGACTTCTTGGGCATCCGAGATTCATTCTTGCAAATCCAGACCCTGGCTTCCCAAATGTATGGCCATCATTCAATGCAAGTCTAGCATCTTGTCGTAGCCATTGCTCCAGATCTTTCTCCTCAAAATTCAAGGCTCTAAAGTCTAACCAAAGGAGGTACGTTGATTCAGGGTCCATGTAGCGGATTTTTGGCATCTGTTCATCTAAACGTTGTTTCACGTAGTCCACATTGCTTTGAACATAAGCAAGCATATCTTCGAGCCAAGGCTCCCCCTCACGGTACGCAGCTTCGGCTGCTGCCGATGCAAATGGACTGCCAATGCCACTGAACGTTTTTTTCATCTGCAGTTCAAGCTTTCTCTGCAACTCATCATCGTTAGAAATCACATAAGAAAGTTGCAATGCTGCAAGATTGAACGTCTTACTCGGGGCCATGCATGTGGCTACTTGAACGTCTTCTGCTCCAGCTATGGACGCTAACGGAACATGCTTACCGTGCAAAATCACGTCGGAATGAATCTCATCGGAGACGAGCGTTACATTATACTTCTTACACAGTTCAAGCAGTTTTACAAGCTCATCATGTTTCCACATCCGACCGCTCGGATTATGGGGGTTACATAAAATGAGCATTTTTGCACCGTTCTTCATGTGGGTTTCAAGGTCATCCATGTCCATCTGATACGACCCAGAATCTTCCAACAAGAAGTTTTCTAGCAACTCGCGTTTATTCACATTCACTAATGAAAAGAACGGGTAATACACTGGCGGTTGAATGATCACCTTGTCGCCTTCATTCGTAAGTGCTTGAATGAGGTGATGAATTGCCGGTACAACCCCGGGCGTAAATGTTATCTGTTTCGTCTCTACTTGCCAATCGAAGCGCTTAAGCATCCATTCAGAAATCGCTTCTCTTAATGATTCTGGCGGGAGGTGATAGCCAAACACCCCGTGTTCAGTCACGTTATGGAGAGCGTCTAGGACAGGCTGGGGCGCTTTAAAGTCCATATCAGCGACCCACATTGGCCAGACATCATCGGATTTATATATCGTTTTCACGGCATCCCATTTCATTGAATTCGTCTGATTTCGTTCAATGATCTCGTCAAAATTCATCGTCCTCAACCCCTTGTGTTTATCACTTGTCTCTATATTCTACTCCATCCGAGTACTCTCGGCAAAGAGAGTTACTCAAAGCACGTATTTTGAAAACAACAAAGACGCACACCGTACACCAATGAAAGGTGGGTGGTGTGCGTATCGTTCATGAGTCCTTTATTGTCGAATCCACTTCCACATCTCGGCTGGGGTTGCATTTTTACCGTGCATAAGCATGCCTGTTTTATAAATTTTCCCAGCAATCTTCATCATTAATGCTACACAAATGATGAGCACAACAAGAGACAAGATCACTTCAAGGAGTGGGAATTCATCTAACATCACGACACGAACAATCATCGCCATTGAACTTGTAAACGGGAAGTAACTTGCTACCGTTGCGATGACGCCTGACGGGTCAGCAATAAAGGCGCCGATAAACGGGAAAGCAAAAACGGAAGCATCATAAAAATCCCTGTAAAGTTTCCTGCAGTCGTCGCATCTTCGATCGTAGCGCCAAGCGCAACGTACATGGATGCAAAAAACAAGTAACCGAGTACGCCATATAATAAGAATAAAAGAGTAAGCGGGGAAACAATGTTTTCAAGAACTGGGAGGTCTCCGTAAAACTGTGCGATCGGAATTCCGATGACCAACCATAAAGTTACTTGCAACATGCCGAGCACAAAGTACCCAAAAATCTTCCCTTTCATCATGTCATTCGGAGTGACTGACGAAAGTAATGTCTCCGCCATCTTGTCTTTTTTCTCTTGCATCGAACTGTTTAATGTCATCATTCCGGTAATGATAATACTAAGAAGAACGACGCCACCAAAAATTGCAGGGATAAATTCCGCCAACGGATCTTCATCGATACCTGATTGAAGCGTTGACACCGTAACATGAGACGAAGCCAATACCTCTCCTACAGCTTCAGGCTCGACACCAAACTCCCCGAGCAGCATCGATTGTTGAACAAGCTCTAGATCCGCTTGCAATTCAAAAGGAGACGTAGTGTGGTTTTCGGACACTCCGGCCTCAAATTGATCACTACCTAAGACTAAATAAGCAATCGACTGTTCTTCACCTTGCTCATGTAATTGTGCCTCAGTCATCTCTGTTTCTACCGGCTCATATGGCAACCCAAGAGCCTCAACCGTAGACGCAAAATCCTCATATGCTTCGGCCTCGTCCATCACGTATAACTCTGTCATGTCACGCTCTTCTAAGTCTGGACCCACTTCAGTTGCTGTATCGTCCCCGCCGATCGCACCAAAAATAAAGAACATGACTAGAAAAATAGCAGGAGTCATCAATGAAGAGATAATAAATGTTTTATTTTTGAGGTTTCTCCGAATTTCCCAACGTGCCACTTTCGTCCACTTTCCCATCGTTATCCCTCCTCTTTCGCTATCGATACAAAGATGTCATGTAATGATTTTCGATCGATATGCATCTCATCCCACTCGAGTGAATCTGGTAAATCGCGAACAAAGCGAAGTGGGTGAACATCTTGTTGAAAATGAATCGTAACCGTTTGCCCTTCTCGCTCCATTCGCTCCACCCGACTGTCTTCCTCAAAGTTCACGACTTCATTAATACCAACAAGCACACACTTATAGTTTGCGAATTGCTCTTTTATGTTTGCAACCGTATTGTAAGCCACTTTCTGACCGTGATGAATGAGGAGAATCTCATCACACAACTGTTCTACTATATTCATCTGGTGTGATGACAAAAGAATTGCCGTTCCGTTCGCTGCAAGCTCTCGATCTCCGCTTTAAACGTGTCTTGACTGACCGGGTCTAAGCCTGAAAAAGGCTCATCAAGAACGAGGAATTTCGGTTCGTGGATAATGCTTCCGATAAATTGGACTTTTTGCGCCATCCCTTTTGACAACTCTTCAATCTTCGTTTTCTCATACCCTTTTAGGCCGAGCTTCTCTAATAGCATACTTGCCCGGTCTCTCGCTTTATTCAGATCATAGTTTTTCAAGTCTGCTAAATAGAGAATCACATCAATGATCTTCTCGTTTTTATATAACCCTCTTTCTTCAGGCAAAAAGCCGATGAGTTCACGTGGAAGATTATGATCTTTACCGATCAAATAGCCGACTTCTCCTTCATCTTGACGAATGATGCCCATTAAAATTCGGATGAGTGTCGACTTGCCCGCGCCATTCGGACCGAGAATACCGGTAATCTTTCCTTCTTGGACGGCAAAGGAAATGTTTTGGACCGCATGTTTATCTCGAAACCATTTGTTTACCTCTTTTAGCTCCAATACTGTTTTATTCGTCATCGTTTTGCTCTCCTTTTCGCAAGATGTGTGGGATCGATTCGTGCAAACGTAAACTTAAACGCTTCACTACCGTTCCGTCATTTTCACGCACCCATGCCTCTGTTTCTAAAGCATTTCTCGTTAAGATTTTTGGCATCGGGTCAACGCTCACTTCTTCTACCCCTGGCGCTCGGTCCATTCCCGGCAACGCTTCTTGAAGCCAAACGTATTTCCAACGCTCTTGTAACCAATCTTTCTCAACAGGTTCAGATAGCTTGCCCGCATGCATAAAACAAACGTAATCAGCCAGTCGCTGCACTTCATCGGCGACGTGTGTGGCAAAAACAATCGTTGCGTTTGGGTTCGCCTCTAACTCTTCGAGCAACAGTCGCTCTACGAGTGATTGCCCTTCCATATCTAGACCAGCGAACGGTTCATCCAGTAGTTTCACATTCGTTTTTCTTGCGAGCTGGGTTGCAATCACCGCTTTTTGTTTCATACCGACCGACAATTTTTGTATCGGCTTTTTCATTGGAAGTTTGAATTGCCTCGCAATCGCTTGAAATCGGTCGTCTTGCCACGAAAAATCATGTTCCTTGTGTAACTTTTGCAAATCCGTTAATCGGAACGCTTCAACTTCTGGGTACGTTTGCGGAACGTAAGACAACTGCGCTTTGCCTGCAATTGAATGAACAGAATGCCCTTCCACTCTCACCGATCCAGAACCAGGATAATCCCCGCTAATCGCTTGAAATAGTGTTGTCTTCCCTGCACCGTTGTTGCCAACGATCGCCGTAATCGTCCCCGGTGCAATGTGTAAATCAATCGGCCCTAGAACAGCTTCTTTCCCCATTTTCCGCGTCACATCTTGCAACTTAAGCATCGGTCGTCTCCTCTCTTAATACACGCTCAAATAACTTTCGAAGCTCTTCTTCGGTGTAGTCATGTTGATTTGCGGTACGAATCGCTCTTTGCAATGCTTCGGTGACAGTCTTTTCTTTCATTGAATCTCGCTCATTCACATCGACTTCTTGCACGAACGTCCCCTTCCCTCTTTGTGTTTTGATGTAGCCGTGTTGTTCAAGGTTCTGATACGCTCTTCGCGTAGTAATTACACTACAACCTAGATCAGCCGCTAGTGCACGAATGGAAGGTAATGCTGTACCTGCTGGTATGGATCCAGAAACAATTAATGCTTTGATTTGTTCTTCAATCTGATGATAGATGGGTTCTTGACTTTGTTCATTCACCTCAACCGGTAATTTCATGAGCACCCACCTTTCTTTGAATCTGTTGCTTTCCAAATCGATACACACCGAACATGACAGTCAGTCCTAGAACCATTGCGATGAGTGGTACAATGACCGGCATCTTTGCGATGGATTGAATGGTCCAAATGTAAAAAGTATTCCCTCCTTGGAGAAAGGAAGCAGCACCAACGATCACATAAACAACTGCACAAAGTGGAGCTATGATTCCTTTTGCTATGAATTCATTTGGACTGATCTGCCTGAACTCTGTAAGTACAAGTGCCGTCGCAAAAAGCTTATGCCAAGCCAAAATACGAGTAGGGACAAGATGTTCACGTGCACATCCCCTAATAAAACGAAAATAATAATACTGAAAAATGCGGCGATAAACACGAACCCTGCCGACAATACCATTCGTGCCATCAATAGCGCAGATTCTGGAATGGGTAGTCTTCGCACATAGGGAAAAGGATTGCCGTGAAACAGTTGCGTGGACAGATGACCAAAATTGCCAATCCATATAAACAGTCCGTAGAAAAACACAATTTCAATCATATAATTAACGATCGTCACGTTTTGATTGTCTAATCCCATTAACAGCGCTGCCGTTAATCCATATGCAAAAAACCAAACAAGCATCATCCCCCATTCAATCATTGAATAATGACCGAATCGCCAACTGAGCAATTGCACTACGTTACTCACTGCGTTTCCCTCCTCTTCAGCTTCCTTGTCCCGTGTACGAGTGACCAACAAATGGCCGTCCCTGAGATGAATAATGCAATGCCGACTGCGACCATTGGATAATAACTTGAGACGTTCACTGTCATCGAAAAAATACTCATGGTAGAGCCAGTCGTGACGAAGAGCAAAAGTTGAACGAGTGCATAGAAAACGAGAAAACTGAAATTCCACCACATTCCTTCTCGGAATAACGCTGGCCTCTCCCGATGTGAATAGCCGATTTCTCCATTGGCATTCATGATGGAAATATGGCTAAAACTTATCCACAGTAAGATCCACGCGACGTACGAAAAGCTACCGAACTGAAACGGTGCATTTTGTGAAACGATCAGAGCGGCTGTAAACATGCTCCAACGAGCACGGTACCGACGACGAGCTTCATCAGTGCGCGACTTACGAACAACTCACTTTCTGAGATCGGGAAGCGCTTCATGTATGTGTAAAATGGTGAACTCATCCGATCTCCTAGATCTGTAAAGAAGAACCCTTTCCCTGCGAATGAAAAGGTACTCGACCATAAACAAACACTTAACACGATTAAGAAATCAAGGGGCAACACGTGACCAAACTCATGAAACATCCCTGCTAAGAAAAAACTGAGTCCAGTGAAGACGAACAGAAACCACAATGTATGGGTTACGCTTGTTTTTTGAAGCTCAAAACGCATTAAAGCAAGCACATTCTTCAAATGAACACCTCCATTAACTGTTATAATGTGTATGTCTATATATACAGTATAACATCAAAGGAAAAATGTACAGTGATTTTTGAATATTTATGTAGCCTAATCGTAACGCATACGAAAAAACCAGACCGATGTTCGATCTGGTTCAATAAGAAACTCAATAATGCTCACTTCGTACACGAGCTTTTTTCGGCAATGTCTGTAGCTGAGAACGAGATTCTTCATTGTATTGATTACAGTCACGGAACCAATTGGATTGACGATGTTTACATCTCTTCATCCCCCCATATTTTATATCTTGAACAGCGCTGCCTGTGTAGGTCAACGAACTATCCATCTAAAAAAAGACGTTAGCTTTCCTACCGGTTAGGAAAGCTAACGTCTTCTTATAAGGGTACGCTTTTTCTATTCCTCTACCTTTTGCGGTTCTGATTGCTCTTTGTACACATAAAGTGCCGATGAATCATATTGTGCTGCATTTAATAAGAATGTTCTCATCAATGCTAATTGAATGCGTACCATCGCAACGATATAAATGATCCCAATGATTGGATACACCCAAAGCATTTGTGGCATTGCGTAAATGAGGAGTGTCGTCCCGATGCTCACGACAAACATCAGCGCAATGACTCGAAAATACGGAGTGGACCCGTCTCTTCGAATTCGAAAACTTTCTTTGAAGCTCTCGAGTAATGTGTAATCAGTTAACACGATAGTAAATTCCAAATACAAAAAGAGAATGCGCAGCACCAATATAGCCGCAACGAAAATGACTCCCATGACGATAACGGCTTCGACATTCATGATGCCAATTCCTACAACGAACAATCCTAAGATGAGCCCGACACCAAAAACGACAGCACCAAGTAAAAGGTTGAATAATAACAATTTCCAGAATATCCGCTTTGCTCCTTGGAAAAATGCCGACCAATGAACCGCTTTTTCATCTAGCCATGCATATGCCAACAGATGGATAAATCCACCCATCATGAGCACTTGAATTGGAATAATCAAAATCGTAATTCCTAGCGCAATACTTTGTCCTGCAAGCGACGCATATTCTACCTCAAACAATTCCACAAAAGAGACAAAACCGATTGATAATTGCGGCATAAGCGCGAATAAAAGTTCCATACTTACGAGTGTAGCTCCGCCAGCTACGAAAGAGACGAGAAACAACACTTCAACGGATAGGACCGGGGCGAGCAAATGAACCGGTCGAAACAATGGTTTATCAAGCAATTGCATATGGCTATACCTCCTTACGATTACATAACCTAAAATGTCTTCGTTAAAACGGGAAAAACGCGAGGAAATAACCCTCGCGTTTTTCAATAATTCCATTTCATTAGAAGAACATCATACCGGCAATCGCACCATTCATAAGGTTACCGAGGATGGCGGCAAGCAATGCACGCGGACCGTATCTAGCAATATCTGCACGACGACTCGGCACGAGAGCACCCATACCACCGATAAGGATTGCAATCGTTCCGATGTTTGCAAAACCACAAAGAGCAAACGTTGCAATTGCAATCATACGTGGGTCCGTTAATGTTCCAGTCGCAATTGCATCATTTAGTGAGGCAAATGCGATAAATTCGTTCATGATCGTTTTCTCACCAATCATTTGACCAATGAGTGGAGCGTATTCCCAAGGAATCCCGATAAGAAACGCAAACGGGGCAAACACATAACCCATAATGATCTCAAGTGTGAGCTGGTCACTAAATAGACCGAGGCCAATGTTAACGAGGCCTACGAGTGATACGAAAGCGAGTACCATCGCACCTACATTCAGTGCGAGTTTTAGACCATCTGTCGTACCTTTTGCTGCTGCGTCTACAACGTTGGCAACGTCTGTATCTTTTTCAAGTTTAATATTCTCAGACGTCTCTGTTTTCTCAGTTTCCGGAATGACGATCTTCGCCATAACAAGACCAGCTGGAGCAGCCATAAAACTAGCTACGATAAGGAACCCTGGATCCGTTCCCATTTGAATGAGACCGGCAAGCACGGAACCGGCAACTGTACCTAAACCAACGGTCATAACTGTAAATAGTTCTGAACGGGTCATCTTTGCCAGATAAGGCTTGATCGATAATGGAGATTCAGTAACACCAACAAAGATGTTCGCCGTTGCCGCAATTGATTCTGCACGGCTCGTCCCTAACAATTTCGAAATGGCGAACCCGAGCGTGTTCACAATAAATGGCATAACGCCAATGTACCAAAGAATACCCATAAGCGCGGCAAAGAAAATGATGACTGAGAGAACGTCAATAAAGAAAACATGGCCACCAACTTCAGCCAAATCGCCAAAGAGGAAACCGATCCCTTCATTTGCCGCCCCTAACACTTCAACAACAGCGCCGCTAATTTGCTGAAGTACCCATTGTCCGCCGTCCCAACCAAGAAAAATGGCTCCAATCAGAATTTGAATCGCAAGAGCACCAAAGACGGTACGTTTATTAATTGATTTGCGATCCAGAGATAATAAGTATGCAAGACCCATTAAAACAATAATTGCCCCTATTCCCCAAAGGATATATAGGATACTGTCCATTGTAGGACCCCCCAATGTACGTAATATAATTAAAATCATGAAACGGTTTTCAAACCATAATTAGACTATCATCGATGGGTATATCCTGCAATGATTTTTCTACAAATGGTAAAAGAAGTGTGTCAGATTATCTTTTCTCTACTCGTTTCTTGTCGGCATTTATCGAGATGTGCGATCGTTTGCGAGTGCAACAATATCATGTTCCGTTTGTGTTTCAGCGTATACTCCTGGTACTTCTGTTGATTTTCCATTTTCATCAATAGCGACCATCGTAACAAAAGAGGTGGTCGTCGTTTTCACTTCGTGGGTGATCGGATTTTCGACACTCACGTGCACATAAATGAGCATGGAGGAACGCCCTGTAGACGCTACCCACGCTTGCACGATAACAATTTCACCTTTTCGAACAGAGGCGTGAAAATCGACACTATCTACAGATGCTGTAACGACTACTTCTCCAGAATGCCTCATCGCAGCAATCGCAGCTGCTTCATCAATGTATGCGAGAATATTGCCCCCGAAAATGGTATTTAAATGATTCGTATCTTGTGGACTAACAAGATGCGTTTGCAACGTATGTGATTTCCCCATCGCCCTTTGCTGTTCACGTTTGCTCATGATGTGATTTCCACCTATCTTTTTTCTTTCTAGTATACCGTGTCCCCGCTTCATTGTTCTAGTAGATATTTATGGTTTTATGATCGGAACGGTCTACACACCATTTTGGCAAACAATAAGCTGCCTTCAAAGTGTGCGCACTTTGAAGGCAGCTTATGAATGAACGCTTTATTTTGTTTCTTGACCAACATACGGCGTAATATCGACATTGAGGTTGTCCGCGAGCGTTCTTCCTAATTGCTCATCGGCTCGGTACATATTACAGATGAGCTTTAAAACAACTTGCTCATTATGAACACCGGACCACTCTTCGGTTAATGTTCGAATAATTTGCTGTTGCTTTTCTCTGTCAAATCCACGGTATAACTCTCCAGGTTGGCGGAAATCATCGGCTTTGTCTGTACGGTTTCGTCCAGCAACATCGCCTTGTAACGGCTGATCAAACTCCAGCTCTTCTGAGCTCTCTTCAAGTGCATGTTCACCCGGTTCATAGTTCGTTGAATCCATTGGCTGAAAGTTAGGGTTCGCCATTACCCCGTCTTGCGTATTGTTGTTCGTCTGTGCAAACGGGCAATTAATCGGCAACTGCAAGTAGTTTGCACCAATACGGTACCGCTGTGTATCTGAATAAGAGAATATCCTCCTTGCAACATCTTATCTTCAGAAGCTTGAATACCAGGTACGAGAACACCAGGATTAAACCCAACTTGTTCAGTTTCTGAGAAAATATTGTTCGGATTTTTATTCAGAATCATCGTACCAACGAGCTCGTACGGAAACTGTTCTTCTGGCCAATCTTTTGTCGCATCTAATGGATCAAAATCATAGTTGTCTAAGTCCGCAGGGTCTAAACGTTGGATATACAAATCCCACTCCGGGTAATCACCGTTTTTAATGCTTTCGTACAAATCTCTCGTGGCATGGTTAAAGTCTTCCCCTTGAATCTCTTTTACTTCTTCAGGAGAGAGGCCTTCAATGCCTGCACGAGGCACCCACCGATATTTTACATACGTAGTATTTCCATGTGCGTTAATCCACTTAAACGCATGCACACTTGACCCTCGTAAATGTCGATAAGAACGGGGAATTCCTTCGTCATTAAACAAGTGTAATTGCATATTCACCGATTCAGGTGAGTTTGCCATAAAGTCCCAATAACGGTTTGGATCTTGCAAGTTCGTTGTTGGATCAGGCTTTAATGAATGGATCACATCCGGAAACTTAATCGCATCGCGAATAAAAAATACCGGCAAATTGTTGCCGACAAAATCGTAGTTTCCTTCTTCGGTATAGAACTTCACCGAAAACCGCGCGGGTCACGTAATGTTTCTGGAGAGTGAAGTCCGTGAATCACCGTTGAAAATCTAGCAAAAACGGGTGTTTCCTGACCAGCTTCTTGTAGAAAATGAGCCCTCGTATAACGTTTCTGGCTCTCTTTTGTAATAAATACACCGTGAGCGCCTGCGCCTCTTGCGTGCACAACTCGTTCGGGCACTCGCTCCCGGTCAAAGTGGGCAAGCTTTTCAACAAGATGATAATCTTCTAATAATGTTGGTCCTCTACGACCTGCCGTTCGTGAATTCTGGTTGTCTTGAATAGGGACACCTTGGTTCGTTGTTAGTCGATTAGACATAAGTAGTCTCCTCCGCAATTGATCGAATTTTACCTCGGACTGGCGGTTGATTTTTTAAGAAATGTCACACCTTCACTGTATAAGCTTCACGTGATAGTGTTATGATGGTGACAAACTACTACTTCTTTATCCGATTTTAGGAGAGGTGAAACGTATTGGCTAAAAATAAAAAAAGAAAGAATACTAAAACCAATAAAGCACCGATGAAATTTCTTGTTATCGTTACGGCATTGCTCGTCGTCGTAATGGCCGCTTTATTATTTGTTGTGAACAGTAACGGCGGAAGCAATTCAGCCAGCACTCATGAAGACCGTCCACCGATCGATGATCTAGCGACGTATGGCAATGACGATCCAGCCGTATCCATCGTGGAATTTGGGGATTATAAATGCCCGGCATGTGGCACGTGGGATCGCGAAGTATTCGACCAACTTGAAAGTGACTACTTAGATCACGAAGACATCTCGTTCTCTTTTGTGAACTTTATCGGTTTCCAAAACGAGTCACTGATTGCGTCTTTAGCTAGCCAAAAAATCTATCATGAAGCTTCAGAAGATCAATTCTGGGATTTCCATCATGCACTCATGCAAGCAGCAGGTGTACAAGGCTCCCAAGTCGACATCGATTTTGTCGTGGATATTGCATCAGAACACGCGCCTGATGTGGATGAAGATGAGCTTCGAACATCTATTACGGAGCAAGAATATATGGATGAATTATATGCTGAACATGAACTGATTGAAGAGTTTGGTGTTGAGAGAACGCCGACCATTTTCGTAAACGATGTCGAAGTGAGTGACCCGTTTGATTACAATGAAATAGAACGGATCATTGAGGAACAACTTGAGGAAAACTCATGACTCGCCAAAGCATCATGTTGTATGTAGCATGGCTTGTGGCCATCGTTGCAACGATGGGCAGCCTATACTACAGTGAAGGTCTGGGCTATATCCCGTGTGACATGTGCTGGTATCAACGAATTGCTATGTACCCACTCGCACTCATCTTAGGGATTGCAGCGTTTCGTTCTGATGCCCACATTCGATTGTACGCCTTACCGATCTCGATTCTCGGTGCGATCATTTCAGCGTTTCATTACGCTGAACAAAAAATCCCCGGTTTTGGCGGTGTAGCGCCGTGCCAGTCTGGCGTACCTTGTAGTGCGGAGTATATGAACCTGCTCGGGTTTATTACAATTCCATTTCAAGCACTCGTTGCCTTCACGATTATTTCCGTTTTGCTGTTTTTGGCAAAACCAAAGAAGTCTTAATGACCAAAGAAAGCGAGGGACACACATGGCTCGTTTCCCATCTATATATGCAGCAGTTTTTTTGTTTTCAGTGCTTCTTGTCGGCTGCGCTGACACCGATGAAGAGCCTGTCCCTGAAGAAACTAGCGAACAACCAGAGCAAGAAGAAGTAGAAGATGAACAATCAGCCGAAGCGACGACCAATCCTTGGGCCATTGAAGAAGAACACTTCAATGTAATTGAGGAAGTTGACGGAAGAGCAGTTATCCAAAACCCTGATAACCCTTCCGTCCTCGTCAACCACGACTACGCACTACCTGAAGACTATTCTCCGGATGACCTGGTCGTTCCAGACGTCCTTTTTTTCTTTCGATGAAGATGTCGAAAAACGTTATTTAAGGGCACCTGCTGCCGATGCTTTAGAAGATTTGTTTGCCGCAGCTGAGGAAGATGGCTACCATTTGTTTGCTGTTTCAGGATATCGCTCTTTTGATCGCCAAGACGCTATATTTACAAATGCAGCAACTGAGCGTGGAGAGGACGCCGCGAGCGAAACCATTGCTTATCCAGGGAACAGCGAACATCAAACGGGTTTAGCGATGGATGTATCGAGTGAAAGCAACTCCTTTTTACTGAGCGAAGAATTTGGGGCTACACCGGAAGGCGAATGGGTGGAAGAAAATGCCCACCACTATGGATTTGTCATTCGGTATCCTGATCACAAAGTTGACATTACAGAAATCAGTTATGAACCGTGGCATTTACGTTACGTCGGCACGGACATCGCAGAAATTCTCGTCGAGCATGATCTTGTGCTTGAAGAATTCTTCGAGAAAGCTGTTCCAATGTAATTAAGCCTCTAAAGTAAAATCGGAGTACAGATCGTTTTTGATCTGTACTCCGATTTTTGCATGAAGCATTTTGGAGAGAACGGCCCGCCATCTTCTTCAAATTCCGGGTCTTCCGACCGATAGGAACGGGTGCCGGGACGAGGTATCGCAGGTCATTAAATCTATATAGGATGAACGAAAGAAAATGATGGGATGCTAGGATGTGGAAATTTCATCGTAGTTTCATACGATTGGACCGTTATGACAAAAGCGGAATCACTCTAAGGGTGTTTATACCGTGTAGGGCAGGTTCGTATTGTGCGCGCTAGTTTCCGCTTTCTGCGCTCCATATAGAATGAACTTAAGATTTTCCTAATTGCGCAGTTTGTTGTTGCTTTCCACTGCAGGCGGATGCTTGCACTCCGGAGTACAAGTGCAACATCGGTTCACGTTTTTGCCTCCTGGCTACGGTGTGTGGAAAGAAGTCCAAATGCCCCATATATTCATTAATGTGACACTTGAGAAAGAAAAATCATGATTTTAAACGTGAATGCGCACATAAACGGTGTCAACTGTCACAAATATTGCGATTTGTGACAGTTGCGTGTCGAAAGTGCCCGGTTTGAGCTGGATTGTCACATACGTGACCGGCCATCACATGCTTGTGCCAGGTGGTGAGCCTCGGT